>NZ_JBQIKP010000011.1:0-98957 GCF_056796775.1 Schaedlerella sp. | reverse complement strand
GCACATACAACATAAAAATAGGGAAAATTTGACAAAAAAATAAGCCTAAAATAAGGCTTTAAGAAGTTTTTGGGTAATGGGAAGTGTCGAACTCCCGTGCCCTTCCTTCTCAGGCGTCACAAAGAAATCCGCCGGACCGCCTGCCCGGAACGTGGTATGCCTGCTCATCGGCTCTTTTGTAAATACATTCTCTTCTCCCAGTATCCCGCATAATTCCTGATACAAATCCATATACCGTCTCCATTCATTTTTCTAATAGCTTTGTCTGTTAAATTTAATATACAATAAAACGGATTGAAATTCAACTTGCAAATTTCGCCGGAATGATGTATAGTAATCTGGTATACTCGTCAAGTTCAAAGTAAAAGGAGTTGAAGATATCATTGGACCCTAGTGACGCCATACAATTTATCATATTATTTATCCTGTTATTGTTATCTGCCTTTTTCTCTTCTGCGGAGACAGCGCTTACCACGGTAAGCAAGATCAAGATGCGTTCCCTTGCAGAGGATGGCAATAAGCGGGCGGCGACCGTGCTGGATATCACGGAGAATCATTCTCCCAAGATGCTGAGTGCTATTTTGATCGGCAACAACATCGTGAACCTGTACGCCGCATCCCTGACGACTACATTGGCATACCGTCTGGGCGGGGCAATGGTCAGCATCGCGACCGGTATCCTGACCGTGGCGATCCTCATATTCGGCGAGATCACGCCGAAGAATGCGGCCACGATCAATTCCAGCAAGCTTTCACTGACATACATTCCGATCATCAAGATTTTTATGACGGTCATGACTCCGGTCATATTCATTGTCAATATACTTTCCCGCGGGGTATTATTCCTCCTTCGGATTGATCCGAACGCAAAGAACAATACCATGACTGAGGATGAACTCCGCACGATCGTAGACGTCAGCCATGAGGACGGTGTAATCGAATCCGAAGAGAAGGAAATGATCTACAACGTGTTCGACCTAGGAGATGCCCGGGCAAAGGACGTCATGGTTCCCCGGGTACATGTGACATTTGCAGACGTCAACAGTACTTACCATGAACTGTTGGATATTTTTAAAGAAGACAAGTATACCAGACTTCCCGTGTATGAAGACACCACAGACAACGTCATCGGAACGATCAACATGAAAGATCTGCTTCTGTTTGACAACAGAGAGCATTTTCATGTACGCGATATTCTCCGGGAAGCCTATTTCACTTATGAATATAAGAGCATTTCCGAGCTCCTTGTGGAGATGCGGGATGCTTCGTTCAACATTGCCATCGTATTGGATGAGTATGGAGAGACCGCCGGGCTGATCACACTGGAAGACATTCTGGAGGAAATCGTCGGTGAGATTCACGATGAATACGATGAGAATGAAGAGAACTTTGTTCAGAAGGTCAATGACCTTGAATATATTGTAGAAGGCTCCTTAAGTCTGGATGATCTGAATGACCGTCTGGATTTGGAATTGGAATCGGAAGATTATGATTCTTTGGGCGGATTTCTCATTCAGCGTTTGGACCGTCTGCCCGAGGTAGGCGATGAATTTACGACGGAAGACGGAATCCGTATGGTCGTAGATCGTCTGGATAAGAACCGGGTGGAGCTTGTGCATCTCTATCTTCCGGAAAAGGAAAATCCTGAGCTGGACGAGGACGAAGAAGAAGGACGCAAGGCAGAGGA
This sequence comes from Schaedlerella sp., assembly GCF_056796775.1. Lineage (NCBI taxonomy): Bacteria > Bacillati > Bacillota > Clostridia > Lachnospirales > Lachnospiraceae > Schaedlerella > Schaedlerella sp. The sequence continues at coordinate 97,270 of NZ_JBQIKP010000011.1, read as the reverse complement.
CTGAAAAGTCTGCCATCGGCGGCCTTATCGCATACAATAATATAAAGCCTGGCGGCAGCCGCCGCCGGCTGTATAGATCGGGATTGTCGGGTCAATCCGCTGTTGAGTATCAAAGGACGCGCACCGTTTCACGGCGCAGATCCACGGCACTTTTTATCGGCCGTAAGTATTTATTGTGGAGAGTTATCGAAGTGGTCATAACGAGCTGCACTCGAAATGCAGTTGTCCGTTTCCGGGCACGTGGGTTCGAATCCCACACTCTCCGTTCAAAAGCTGCTTGTCTTGTGATATGGCAGCTTTTTTCTTTGCCTTTTTGAAGGAGCACATATGGCATCCCCGGGTATTTCATGCCTCTATATGCCCCTTCCGGAGCAGTTTTCTACGCCCCGGTCTGCACACTTCTGTGTTTTCCGTCATACTTTGATATAGAATGATGTGAAAGGAAATACTGCTATGCCTATCTCAATCATGCTGGATGCCGGCCACGGCGGCCGCGATCCCGGCGCTGTCTACAACGGCCGCCGGGAAAAGGACGATACGCTCCGCCTGACCCTGGCCGTCGGCGAGATCCTTCAGGACAACGGTCTGGACGTGGAGTACACGAGAACAACCGATATCTATCAGTCACCCTATGAAAAAGCGACAGAAGCCAACAACGCCGGTGTGGATTATTTTGTTTCCATCCACCGCAACTCCTTTCCTACAGATAATGTAGTTTCCGGTGTGGAATCCCTGGTTTATGACCTCTCCGGAATCAAGCTGGAAATGGCGGAAAATATCAATGACCAGCTGGAAGCTGTGGGCTTTGTCAATCTGGGAGTCGAGGCACGCCCGAACCTGATCGTCCTGAACAGGACAAAGATGCCTGCGGTCCTGGTAGAAGCCGGGTTTATAAATTCCAACACGGACAATACGCTGTTTGATCAGAATTTTGACGATATAGCCCAGGCAATCGCCTCCGGGATTCTGGATACGTTAAAGCCGACTCAATCCGTTCCGGATCCCTCTGTATACTATGTGCAGGTCGGTTCCTTCCGCAATCCGGCCTATGCGAACCGCCTGCTGAACGAACTGCTGGAACAGAACTATACGGCTTCCATCGCAGAAGAGGACGGTTTCTTCCGTGTACGGGTAGGGAGCTTCGACGACCTGGAAGACGCCGCGGAAATGGAGCAGAGACTGAAACGGGCCGGGTATCCGACCGTGATCGTTGGGTAAACAGATTCCAGCCATACCGGCGGAATATCTCCTTCATCTTGGCGCAGCAAGGGGCTGTCAGGAAATCAGAACCCTGCGCAATCTATCCATATCGGCTCCCATGAACCGCATATGATAGATTGCAGGTATCTGATTTCCTGACAGCCCTTGATTCCTGCGTATTTAGGAGTTGTTAGAAAAATAATTCCTTACTGTGTGGCCTCCAGGCCTTCCGCGCGGATCACCTGGATCACCTGCTCCACATACTGCCGGCAGATCTCATCCGTCGCGGCCTCCACCATCACGCGGATCACAGGCTCGGTGCCGCTTTCCCGCACCAGGATCCTTCCGTCGCTTCCTAGCGCCGCCGCCACGTCATCTACCGCTTTCTGCACCGCCGGATTCTCGCGTGCGGTTTTCTTATCTGTCACCCGCACATTTTTCAGCAGCTGTGGATAAATCTTGACATCACCGCACAGCTTTGCAAGCGTCTGCTTCTTCTCCATGATCACCTCCATGATCATCAGAGAGGTCAGGATTCCGTCGCCCGTCCTTGCATGCTTGCTGAAAATGATATGTCCGGACTGCTCGCCCCCGAGTACAAACCCGTTATTCATCATATTTTCGTAGACATACTTATCGCCTACCGCCGTCTGCTCATACTTCATACCGATCTTATCGCATGCCTTGTAAAGTCCCAGATTAGACATCACCGTGGTAACAATCGTGTTGCCTTCCAGCCTTCCCTGCTCCATCATGTACTTACCGCACATGTAGAGCACCAGGTCTCCGTTCACCACGTCTCCGTTCTCATCAACGGCAATGCAGCGGTCCGCGTCTCCGTCATAGGCAAAACCCACATCCAGCTTTTTCTCTCTGACAAAATCCTGGAGCACCTCAATGTGTGTGGAACCGCAGTTGGTATTGATATTCAATCCGTCCGGTTCGTTGCTGATCACATAGGTCTTTGCCCCCAAAGCGTCAAATACACTCTTGGCAATGCTGAACGCGCTTCCATTTGCGCAGTCCAGCCCGATGCGCATGTCCTTGAAGGAACGGGTAGCCAGAGAAATGAGGTGGCCGATATAGCGGTTTCTTCCTGCCGCATAATCAATCGTGCGGCCGATCGCCTCCTTCGATGCCAGAGGCAGCTCTTCGGTCTTGCCGTCAATATAGCTCTCGATCTTTTCTTCGACCTCAGCCTCCATCTTATGTCCCATTCTGTTGATCACCTTGATCCCATTATCATAGTAGGGATTATGGCTTGCGGAAATCATAATGCCGCAGTCGAAATCCTCTGTCCTTACTACATAGGATACGCTGGGTGTGGTAGTTACATGGAGCAGATATGCGTCTGCCCCGGACGCCGTCAGTCCGGCCGCCAGCGCATACTCAAACATATAGCTGCTTCTTCTGGTGTCTTTTCCAATCACGATCCGGGCCTTGTGCTCCTGTCCGAAGTACCAGCCCAGATAGCGGCCTACCTTGAATGCATGCTCCACGGTCAGGACAACATTGGCCTCTCCGCGAAAACCGTCAGTTCCAAAATATTTTCCCATTTTTTCTACCTTCTTATCATATATTTGCCATTGAAATATGTTGCTGGATCACTCTGCGGCGCAGAGCCTTCTTTGACCTTACTCATTATATTATTTTCTTGCGAAAGATACAACTATTTTTTCTCATATTCCATTCTTTGCGCAGATGTCCTCCAGGCAGCACCGGCTGCAGAAGGGTTTTGTCCGCGCAGTGCAGATATCCCGCCCGTGATACACCAGGCGATGGCAGAAATCACTCCCCTCCTCTGGAGGGATCAGCTTCCACAATTCCATCTCCACCTTTTTCGGCTCCTTGATCCCGTCCACCAGGCCCATCCGGTTGACCAGGCGGATACAGTGGGTATCCGTGACGATCGCAGGCTTTCCGAAGATATCTCCCATGATCAGGTTGGCGCTTTTTCTCCCCACCCCCGGCAGCTTCAAAAGGGCGTCAAAATCATCCGGCACCCTTCCGCTGTACTGCTCCTTTAAAGTCTTCATGCAGCCGCTGATGTCCCGTGCCTTGCTCTTTCCCAGGCCGCAGGGACGAACGATCCTTTCAATATCCTCCACATCGGCAGCCGCCAGCGCATCCACATCCGGATATTTTTCATATAGTTCTTCCACTACCACATTGACCCTTGCATCCGTACACTGCGCCGCCAGCCTCACACTGACCAGCAGCTTCCATGCCTGGTCGTAATCCAGGCTGCATTCCGCAACAGGATATTCCTCTTTCAAGCGCCCGATGATCTCTGCTGCCAGCTTTTTCTTCGTCATATGTTCCATCCTTCTTTCGTGTCATTCATCTGGTTCGAGCGGCAGGTCCATATGGCAGCCGGAGCTGTGCGCTTGTGTCCGGCAGTCATGCTCTCCGCTCTTTCATGTCTGACTGATTTTTTACTGCCGCAGTGCCGTCTGTCTCCATTTTCCTCTTCGGTAGAACAGCGCCGTAGCGAGTGCGCCGATGACCCAGGAAATTAGTAAGGAAACAAAAATGCATTCTTTCCGCCCCTGGGGATACTGCGCGCTTCTGGACAAGTATACCAGACCATAAGCCAGAGGAACCCTGACAAGGATCGTTGTAACCAGTGAGATCCACATCGGCGTCATGGTATCGCCGGCCCCTCTCATCACGCCTGACAGCGACTGCGTCACAGCCATCGCGATATATCCCACTGCCAGGATCCGCATCAGATTCATACTCAGTATGACCAGGCTCTCCGTATTGGTGAAAATTCCCATCAGCGGTTTTCCAAACAGCAGGATCAATCCTGTGATTACAGCGGAGGTTCCGATCGCCATAAATGTTCCCTGCTTCGCTCCCTTTACCACACGGTCATAGGAACCGGCTCCTACATTCTGTCCCGCGTAAGTCGTCATTGCCGTTGCGAACGAAAAGTTCGGCAGCATCGCGAAGCCGTCCACACGCATAACGATCACATTTGCCGCAATAAACTGCTCTCCGAAACTGTTGGTCAAAGACTGTACGATCAGCATGGCCATGGAAAGAATGGCCTGGGTCACACCGGAGGGCACGCCCAGACGGATGATGCTCATGGAATGGTACTTTGTCATTTTCAGATAATCCCGGTTCATATCAAACAGGTCCTTCATCTGCATCAGCCTGCGTACGCAGAGCAGGGCGGAGATTGCCTGCGCGATCGCCGTCGCAAGTGCTACGCCGTCTACGCCCATGCCGAAGTATACGACAAATACCAGGTCCAGGATAATATTCAGGATACTTGCCACGATCAGATATACCAGCGCAGAGATCGAGTCCCCCAGTCCGCGCAGGACACCGCTCAGGATATTATAATATGCAAGCCCCGCAGATCCGATGAAAAGGATATGCAGATAAGAGGTACACCAGTCCAGAATGCTGTCCGGAGTTTTCAGAAGCAGCAGAAGCGGCCTCGTCAGCATCGTCGCCACCACCATGACAAATATGGAGGCCAACGCGGTCAGTACGATACAGTTTCCGATCGTTGCGGACAGATCCTTCCGGTTCTTGGCGCCGAAGTACTGCGACACCATGATGCTGGCCCCCATACTGATCCCGATAAACAGGACGATCAGCAGGTTCAGGATCGGTCCCGCGCTTCCCACCGCCGCCAGTGCATTGTCTCCTACAAAGTTGCCCACCACCACGCTGTCCACCGTATTGTACAGCTGCTGGGCAATATTACCGATCAACATGGGGACTGTAAAGATCAGGATATTTTCCCAGGGCTTTCCCACCGTCATGTCAACCGGGGCAAATAATTTCTTCAAATATTCCATAATTCGTTATCTCCTCCCATTTTTTGTGTTATATAAGCTTCTCCCCCCGTGAAGAAGGTCGGCTGTCAAGAATTGCTTTCCTGCCAGCCGACGCTCAGTATTTATATACTAACACGTTATGCCAAAATATTACAAGCCTATTTTTCACTTTTTAAACGAAAGAGGGCTGCCACAAAACGTGACAGCCCTCTTTCGTGCTATAGCAAAATGGGAGAAATCTATTATCTCTGGACACGGCCGGAGGCATCGCCGCCGGCAAGTTTTGCGACTTCGTCCATAGATACCATGTTGTAATCACCCTCGATGGAGTGCTTGAGGCAGGATGCTGCCACCGCAAATTCTATCGCAGCCTGCGCGTCATAACCGCTCAGCACCGCGGCGATCAGTCCGCCGCCGAAGCTGTCGCCGCCGCCCACGCGGTCTACGATATGCATCTTATATTTCTTGCTGAAATAATAGTCTGTCCCGTCAAATAACATGGCGGACCAGTTGTTATCATTGGCGGAAATGGATTCTCTCAGGGTGATCGCCACCTTTTCAAATCCAAATCTGTCCGCAAGCTGTCTTGCCACATCCTTGTAGCCTTCCCGGTTCACTTCGCCGGCAGTTACATCCGTATTCGCCGCATGGATTCCAAATACATCCGCCGCGTCTTCCTCGTTTGCAATGCAGACATCCACATATTTACAGAGCTCGCCCATCACCTGGCCGGCTTTTTCCTTGCTCCACAGCTTATTCCGGTAATTCAGGTCGCAGGAGATCTTGACCCCTGCCTCCTTCGCTGACTTGCATGCATCCAGGCAGATTGCGGCCACATCGTCATTCAGCGCCGGGGTAATGCCGGTAAAGTGGAACCATTCCACACCGTCAAAGATCTCTTTCCACTGGAAATCCTCCCGTGACGCCGTGTAAATAGATGAACCGGCTCTGTCGTAAATAACCTTGGAAGGTCTCTGGGACGCTCCCTTTTCCAGGAAATAGATCCCCACACGGTCTCCGCCCCGCGCAATGTGGGACGTATCTACTCCGAATTTACGCAGTGAGTTGATCGCTGCCTGTCCGATCTCATGCTTCGGAAGCTTTGTCACAAATGCCGCGTCAAATCCATAATTCGCCAGAGAAACCGCTACATTCGCCTCTCCGCCTCCATAGGTCGCCCCCAGCTTATCCGCCTGCACAAACCGGTAATATCCTTCCGGCGCAAGTCTCAGCATGATCTCACCAAACGTTACTACTTTTTTTGCCATTGTTTTCACCTTTCCTTTATATCTATATAGAAATCCTTATTTCACAGAACGGCTGTGAACAGTCTGCATCCGTGACACCGCAGACCAATCCGCAGTTATTTACTTCTGATATCCGCAACCAACTTTACTGCCTCTTCGGTCATCGCCTTGATCTCATCAAACTTTCCGGCTTTTACCAGATCTCCTTTTACCATCCAGCTTCCGCCGCAGGCAATGATCTTGTCGCAGCTCAGATAGCTCTCCAAGTTCTTTGCATTGACGCCGCCTGTAGGCATAAACTTCAGTCCCACATACGGAGCCGCCATTGCCTTGATCGTAGACACTCCGCCGAACTGCTCCGCCGGGAAGAACTTCACAATCTTCAATCCTCTCTTTACCGCCTGAGCCACCTCGGATGGAGTGATGCATCCCGGAAATACCGGAATATCCTTTCCAAGGCAATAGTCTACGATCTCCGGATCAAATCCCGGGCTGACAATAAACTTTGCCCCCGCGCCCATGGCACGGTCAACCTGATCGATCGTCAGCACCGTACCTGCTCCTACAAACATCTCTGGATACTCTGTTGTCATGATCCGGATGGATTCCTCGGCCGCATCCGTACGGAACGTCACCTCCGCGCAGGGAAGCCCACCTTCACACAATGCCTTCGCCAGCGGAGCGGCATCCTTCGCATCGTTCAGCACAACTACCGGTACAACACCCATCTTCTGAATCTTTTCTGCTACTTCTCCCATGTTCATTCTCCTTAATCTTATAGTTTCATAATATGAAATCATATTTCATATTATGAACTTCGTACTTTTATTATACTCCATCCGGAAAGATTGTCAACCTTTTCCAGTCATTTTTTTCATTTTATAGTTACTATTCACAGTCGGATAAAAATGGCAGTCGGATTCTTCAAACGAAGCTTGTAAGAAGCCGATTGACAGTTTTTATCTGACTGGAATCAGTCACTTCACCCACATAAGCAAAAAATCAAGATGCGAAGCATCGGCAGACGGCTTTGCCGACTGTTTTTGCGCATGTGAGTGAAATGACTGTGAATAGTAACATTTTATATGACGCGCAAGCGCGGTGGCTTTACACCGTAAGCAATGGATCATATTTCCATATCAGTATGCCCGTTTATCCTGATAATATGATTTGCTCTTTTGTAATAAACATGCTACAATACCTCAAGAGGTGAAGCATATGGAATCAAAGAACCCGATCCAGGTATCGGAACGAATCTTTCATACGATAGAATATCTGGCCCAGTCCGGCCCCACGGGGCTGCAGGACCTGAGCAATGAGCTGGGTCTCAACAAAAGCACCGTACACCGGATCTTAAATTCTCTCATCTGCATGGATTATGTCCGTCAGGATGCCGAGACCTTAAAATACAGCCTGAGCTTTAAATTCTGCCGGATCTCAAATCAGATCCTGGCCCAGAACAGCCTGATCGACATCGCCCGCCCTTACATCAAGCAGCTTGCGGAGCTGTCCGGCGAGACCGTCCATCTGGTGCAGATCGACCATATCCATGCCGTATATATTGACAAAGTAGAGTCTCCCCGGAACTCGGTGCGTCTTGTATCCATGGTGGGAAAAAGCATCCCTCTTTACTGCTCCGGGGTCGGTAAGGCCATGCTGGCTGATATGCCGGATGAAAAGATACGTTCCGTCTGGGAACAAAGCGAGATCCGGAAAATGACGGAGTATACGATCACCGATCCCGCAAGATTTCAGGAGGAAATTCGGGAGATCCGCAGAAACGGTTATGCTCTGGACAATGAGGAAAATGAACCCGGCGTCCGCTGCATCGCCGTATCCCTGAGAAGCTTCCAGGGTAAGCCCTCCTATGCACTCAGCATCTCTGCGCCGAAGGATCGGATGTCTGACATCCGGATCCTGGAATTAAAAGAGATGATCCTGGATACAAAAGAAAAGATATCACGAGAAACAGGAAGCCTTTAGGCTTCCTGCTTTTAGATCTGGTTGAATAAAAATCCTTCACGGGGCAAAGACGACCGGATAAATGTCTCTTACGGTTTCCGCAATATAGGTTGCCCCCGCGCGCTTCAATTCCTCATAGTCTCCATACCCGAACAGAACTCCCAGTGAATCAAGCCCCATCTTTTTTGCTCCCAGAATGTCGTGCTCCCGGTCGCCGACCATCAGGACCTTTGACCGGTCAGGAATCTCGCAGCTTTCCAGCACATGCGCGATCACTTCATCCTTTTTTGTACGAGTTTCATCCAGGTTTGCACCCACGATATACGCAAAATATTTTGCAAGGCCGAAATGCTCCAGAATCCTTTTTGCAAATACCTCCGGCTTTGAGGTCGCTACGATCGCTCGTTTTCCAGAATCCCGGATTTCCTTTAGCAATTCTTCGATCCCTTCATAGACCGTATTCTCAAAAAGGCCCTTGTCCGTATAGTATTCCCTGTAATATTCCACCGCTTTTCCCGCTTCCTCCGGGGAAAATCCGTAATATTTCTCAAAAGATTCCCTTAATGGCGGACCGATAAATTTATAGAGCTCTGTTCTGTCGTCGATTTCAATCCCGAACTTTTTTAAAGAATATGCCACGGAATTGGTTATTCCCAGCCCGGAATCCGTCAATGTCCCGTCCAGGTCAAATAAGATCACATCATACATGGTATTTTCTCCTTTTTCCTCATTCTTAAGGCTGTTAAAAACCAGCTTTACATATGACACCGTAAAAGCTTCCTTCTTTAGCAGCTCCTTGCCGCTCTTATCTTAACATACTTTCTCCGGGCGGGAAAGCCGTATTCCCATCCTATTTTCCAATTCTCATCCCATGTATTTTCGAACCGGGATTGACTTTATGCCGAAGTTTCGCTAAAATGTCCATAGTATCTACAAGACTGCAGTGTACGCCTGGTCAGGATTTGACCTGCAGCTCTGCAGAATCAGAAAGCATTTATAGAAAACAGAGGTATAACACATGAAAAACGTATTTATTATGGATCACCCTTTAATTCAGCACAAGATCTCCCTGCTCCGTAAAAAGGAAACCGGGACCAACGAATTCCGCAAGCTGGTAGAGGAGATCGCCGTCCTGATCGGTTTTGAAGCGTTCCGTGACCTGCCGCTGGAAGAGGTGGAGGTGGAGACTCCCATTGAAAAATGTATGACGCCGATGCTGGCCGGGAAAAAGCTGGCTGTCGTTCCAGTCCTGCGTGCCGGATTGGGCATGGTAAACGGGATCACGACCCTGGTGCCGTCCGCGAAGATCGGGCATATCGGACTCTACCGCGATCCGGAAACCCACGAGCCTCACGAATACTACTGCAAGCTGCCGATTCCCATTGATCAGCGTCAGATCGTAGTCGTGGATCCCATGCTGGCAACCGGCGGCTCCGCAGTTGCGGCAGTCGATTTTATCAAAAAGCATGGCGGGAAGACGATCAAATGCATGTTTATCATCGCCGCTCCGGAGGGAATCGAACGGCTGACCAAGGCCCATCCGGATGTACAGATCTACGTAGGACACCTGGACCGCGAGCTGAATGATGCAGCCTACATCTGTCCGGGACTCGGAGATGCCGGCGACCGTATCTTCGGCACAAAGTAGTTTGCCGCAAAAAGAAATCCCGGAGACATCCTCCGGGATTTTTTTATATGATACATTTCCTTACGGTCTCTGGCCCATTCCGCCTTCCAGAGTGATCGTCTCGCCGGACATATACTTGAAGTCCGGAGAAGCAAGCTGTACGCAGACACGTCCAATCTCAAGCTCCGCGTCTCCGTAATGTCCTGCCGGCGGCATATGCACGTTCGCCTTGAAGGCATCCGGATAAGCAGCCTCAAAGTTCTCAAGCTGTGCGGTCCATGCCAGCGGGCATACGATGTTTACATTAATCCCGTCCTTGCCCCACTCGGTTGCCGCTACACGGGTCAGTCCGCGGATGCCCTCTTTTGCAGCCGCATACGCACACTGTCCGAAGTTTCCAAATAATCCCGCGCCTGACGCAAAATTGATCACAGAGCCCTTCGTCTCTTTCAGATGCGGATAGCACGCCTTCATATAGTAGAATGTTGCATACAGTCCCGAATAAACCGCCAGATTGAACTGATCTGTGGTGTGGTCCGCAAGCGTGACACCGGAAGCGGAAGCCTGCGCGTTGTTGATCAGGACATCAATTCTTCCGAAGGTATCCAGCGTCTGCTTGACTACATTTTCCACAACCGCCTCATTGTCCGAGCCGGCGCTGACATCCGCCTGAACCGGCAGGACCTTTACGCCGTAAAGCCTTTCCAGCTCTTCCTTCGCGTCAGTCAGCTTCTGCACGTTCCGTCCGGTAATGACGATATTGGCGCCTTCCTTTGCATAAGCGGTAGCGATGCCGTATCCGATGGAGCCGCATCTGCCGTCACGCAGGACCGCTCTTCCTCCTCCTGTGATGATCACTGTTTTTTCTGTCAAAAATCCCATGTCTTTGGCCTCCTTCTTTCTAACTGTTTCTATTAATTCATGCATCTGCTTCACAACTCGTCAGACGCGAATGAATCGCACTTGTCTATGCCTGTCTTTTCAGGTAGTAGAATCCAAACGGCTGGATATGCACGCCTGCCGGCTGGATCGCCTCGCCTGAGATCAGGTCCACATAATTTCCGTCAATCTCATTGATCCACGCGATCTTGTCATACTCACTGAAATTAAACAGCCCGAACAGCTTTTCCCCTTCAAAATATCTTCCGATGCACAGGACTCCCTGCTCCCAGGTCTCCACTGTCCATACATTGGCATTGGTCACGAATACCTTCTCGGATTTCCGGATCTCTTCCAGCTGGTTCAGCCTCTGGAACATCTTTCCTTCCACAGTCTCAGGATCCGTGATATTTTCTGCAAGGTCCCATCTCATGGCTCCACGGTGGATATAACGGGAATCCTCTGCCTTGTCCGGATCCTCCTTATAGGAATAGTCATTGACCTGTCCCATTTCATCTCCGCTGTACAATACCGGAATCCCGGACTGCATGAACATATATGCATGCAGCATCACATCCATCTGGATCGCCTTTTCCATAGCCTGCGCGTCCTCTTCAAACCCGGCCTTTTCGATTCCACACATGGACGCGGTCGTCCCGCAGAAACGGGCGTCCCCAAGGACCAGGTCTTCATTGTAGAGCACACCCCGGCTGGTGCTGTTGCCGGTGTAGCCCCGGAAATAGTCGTTCAGATACTGTTTATGGGAGCGTTCATGGATCCCTTCCAGTTCCAGGGTCGGATAATCCAGTCCCCATCCGATATCATCATGGCAGCGCAGATAATTCAGGAATACATACTCCTTCGGCAGGTTATTCACAATGTCAAGCTGCCGCTTCAAGAGCCGCACATCCCTCGTTGCCACCGTATGCCATGTGGTCGCCATTGTGGTCACATTGTAGAGCATATGGCATTCCGGCTTTTCCACGGTTCCAAAATAAGGCACCACCTTCTCCGGTTCCATGACCACTTCGCCCAGAAGAAGGATCCCCGGGCATACGATCTCGCCGATCATACGCATCATACGCACGATGGTATGTACCCTCGGCAGGTTCCTGCAGTCGGTATTCAGTTCCTTCCAGATATAGGGAACCGCATCGATCCTGATGACATCAATTCCCTTGTTTGCCAAAAACAGGAAATTGTACATCATCTCATTGAATACCCTTGGGTTTTTATAATTCAAATCCCACTGATAGGGATAAAATGTCGTCATTACATAGTGCTTGATGTCATCCAGCCAGGTAAAGTTGCCGGGCGCTGTCGTCGGAAATACCTGGGGTACGGTGCGCTCATACTGCTGCGGGATGGCGTCATTGTCATAGAAGAAGTATCTGCTCATATACTCTCCGTCTCCCTGGCGCGCGCGCTTTGCCCATTCGTGGTCTTCCGAGGTATGATTCATGACAAAGTCCATACACACATTCATGTTCTTTTTGCGGCATGCGGCGGTAAGGCTTTCCAAGTCTTCCATAGTCCCCAGCTTTTCCTGTACCTTCCGGAAATCCGAAACCGCGTATCCGCCGTCCGACCGGCCCTTCGGAGTCTCCAAAAACGGCATCAGATGGATGTAGTTCACATTGCTCTTCTCCAAATAGTCCAGTCTGGATTCTACTCCCTTGATATCTCCCGCAAAATTATCTATGTAAAGCATCATTCCAAGCATATCATTCTGCTTGTACCAGCCCGGGTTCTCCTCCCGTCTCAAATCCGATGCTTTCAGATCCTGATTCCGTTCCTCATAGAACCTGTGGAGGTTATCACACAGCTCCGCAAACATGGAGTCATTGCCGTACAATTCCGTATAAAGCCATTTCAACTCATCAAAGTGGCGGTTGAACCTTCTTCTGTACACTTCCTCCTGCCGGCTTTTCTCTTCCTCCGCAAGCTCCGGCTCTGCCGTCTTTTCCTCTGCAGGCGCAGATTCTTTCTCAGGCTTTTCTTGTTTTTCTTCTATTTTCTCAGCTTCCCCGGTTTTCTCTTCTGCCATCACGGCTTCTTTTACTTCCGTCTCAGGCTTTGCTGTCTCGGCTGTTTTCTGCTCATCAGCAAGAGATTCCTGCCCGGCCGCTTCCTGTCCGGTCATTTCCTCTGTCTCCATCGTTACTGTCTCTTCCGCAGCATGTTCCACCTGGTTCCTGATCTTGCTTTTCCTGGCCCTGGCCGCTTTTTTTCTGCTCATCTTTCATCCTCCTGTTCCGTATCGCAATGTGTTGCGGTGCACCTGACGGATGCAACTGACTCCACGTAAAATGATAGCATACCAGACTTTAGAAAACAACCGCTTTCAAACCGTTATGTTGCACAAATTTTCCCCCGCGTTTTTGTATGTTTCTTTGTCCTGTTCCCTGTCGAAAACAGCCTTAGAGATTCCGTACCTTGAACTCCCTCTGCGCCTCTCTCTTCTGGTCCTTTTTGGCAATATCATCCCGCTTGTCATACAGTTTTTTTCCTTTGGCCAGACCGATCTCCAGCTTCACCAGACTGCCGCTGAAATACACTCTCAGCGGAACTACCGTATTCCCCTTTTCCTTCATCTTCCCGAAGATCTTGTCGATCTCCTTTTTGTGGAGCAGGAGCTTCCGCGCCCGAAGGGGATCCTTGTTGAAGATATTCCCCTTCTCGTAAGGCGAGATATGCATACCATAGATAAATACCTCGCCGTCCTCAACGCGGATAAACGCCTCCTTGATGCTGCACTGCCCCATCCGCAGGGACTTCACCTCTGTTCCGTGAAGCACAAGGCCTGCCTCATATTTTTCCAAAATAAAATAATCATGGTATGCCTTTTTATTATTTGCGATCAATTTTCCCTCTGCCTTGCCCATAATCTATACCTTTCTGTTTAAAATCCAGTGCTCAGTATGCCTATAGGAATCCGAACCGTATCGTCCTCTGCGCCTTGTCCGTATCCAGGACCCGGATCCGCACGGTCTGTCCCAGCTTATACACATTATGGGTACGCTCTCCGACCAGTTCAAAGCGATCTTCCCAATACTCATAATGATCATCCGTCATATCGACCACATGAACCAGCCCCTCGATCGTATTCGGAAGCTCCACATAGGCTCCCCATTTTGTGATCCCGGAAATGACGCCTTCAAACTCTTCCCCGATCCGTTCCTGCATATATTCTACCTTTTTCAGCTTCACGGTCTCCCGCTCCGCCTCCTCTGCGCGCCGTTCCATGACGCTGGACTGCATCGCCACCTCGGGCAGTATCTTCTCATAATGCGCCATCCGTTCCTCCGTCATGCGTCCCCGGATATTTTCCTTAATGATCCGGTGGATCTGCAGGTCCGGATATCTGCGGATGGGCGATGTGAAATGCGTATAATACTTGGCCGCCAGCCCAAAATGCCCCGTGTTCTCCCAAGTATACTTTGCCTGCTTCATAGACCGAAGAGCCAGACGGCTGATCAGCGCTTCTTCCGGTGTTCCTTCCACCTTGCCCAAGAGCTTTTGCACCTCCTTCGGGCGTACCTCATTGCCCACATGGATATGATAGCCGAAGTTGTTGATCAATGTGCTCAGCTTCCGGATCTTATCTTCGTCCGGAGTCTCATGGGTCCGATACAGGAACGGGAGCTCCCGCCAATAGTATTCCTCGGCCACGGTTTCATTTGCCAGAAGCATAAAATCCTCGATCAGCTTGGTCGCCACATTCCGGTCATAGGGCCGGATCTCGACGGGCCTTCCGTTCTCGTCCAGGATCATCTTTGTCTCCGGAAAATCAAAGTCTATGGAGCCCCTCTGATGGCGCCTTTCCCGCAGAATACGGGACAGCTCCGCCATCCGTTCGAACAGCGGCACCAGCTTCCTGTACCGTTCCGTCTCCTCTGGATCGCATTTTTCCAGGATCTTAGCCACACTGGTATAGCACATACGCTCATCCACACAGATGACGGTCTCCGCGATCTCCGAATCCACGACCTCCCCTTTTCCATTCACAAGCATGATGCAGCTCAGCGCCAGCCGTTCCTCACCCGCGTTGAGAGAGCAGATCCCGTTGGACAGCTTATGGGGCAGCATGGGGATCACCCGGTCCGAAAGATACACGCTGGTCCCCCGCTTCAGAGCCTCCTTGTCCAGCGCGCTGTGCTCCTGGACATAATTCGTCACATCCGCGATATGCACGCCTAACCGGTAATTCTCCCCTTCCTTTGTAAGGGACACCGCGTCGTCCAGATCCTTGGCGTCCTCACCGTCAATGGTGACCATCTGCCATTCCCGCAGATCCTTACGACCCGCCATATCAGCCTCACTTACGTCCTTGCCAACCCGTTCCGCCTGATTCATTACCTTTTCCGGAAATTCCACCGGAAGGTCAAATCCCTTTACAATGGACATGATATCCGTTCCCGGATCATTGATGTGGCCGATCACCTCCGTCACGAACCCTTCCGGATTCTTCTGTTCTCCGCCGTAGGATGTCAGCTCTACAACCACCTTATGTCCGGTCATGGCTCCTTTTTCCTTACCTGCCGGAATATAGATATCCTTCAGGATCCTCTGGTCGTCCGGTCGGACAAATCCATAGTTCCTGCTCTTTTCATACAGGCCCACGATACTGACCGTCCTGTGAGACAGAACGCGGATGATCTTCCCTTCTGTCCGCTTTCGGTTCTGATCCGCTCCGTCCTTATGCCGGGTGATGATAAACTCCACCTCATCCCCCTGAAAGGCCCCGCCTCTGTTTTCCTCCGCGACAAAAACATCCTCTTCTTCCCCTTCCCGGCTGATAAATCCAAATCCCCTTGCATTTGCCTGAAAGGTTCCTGTCAGGCGCTTCGCCTGCCCTTTGGTATACTTTCCTCTCTTCGATACACTGATCCTGCCCTCCGCTTCCAGGGCATCCAGCACTTCCTTCAATTCCTCTCTCTGATCCCGCGGTATCTGAAGCAGCATCGCAATCTCTTTGATCTTCATAGGCACATAGAAATCATCACAGATCAAATCATAGATAATTTTCTTGCGCTTTTCAAACGTATTATCCATATTCTCTCTCCTCTCTGGTAGTTTCTCCCCGGCGAATCACATTATACGAAAAAAACACCCTATACTGCTTATAGAGTGCCTTCCTCATCCTGTACCAGAGACGAAACCTATGAAACCTATTCTAATCGCTGCCGTTTACCCCTTTGCGTGTAAGCGACAGCTTCTGATCCTCTTCTTCGTTCCTGCCTTTCATCCTGCGGTTCCTGCTGCCGTTGTCCGACTGCGCAGCCGTGTCTGTCCTCAGTTAAATACGCCCAAGTTCAGTACGACCGCCAGTAAAATGAACAAGATTGCAAGAAACTTTGTTGACTTCACAAGTGCCCCCTCCATGGAACGTCCTTTATTCTGTCCCCAATAGGTATCTGCTACGCCGCTGATTGTCCCGAGTCCGGCTGACTTTCCTTCCTGAAGAAGAATAATCGCTGACAATGCGATACAATCTATCACAAATATAATCGTTAGAACAATCTTTAAAATGTCCATCCGCACACACCTCCTATAATAATCCTCTTACTCACAAGTAGATTTATTTTAGCACAATGCTTCATGGATGGCAAGCATTTCTTTTAATTTCGAACAAATTTCGGATAAAAATATCAGACAAAGATCAAGGCCGTCCACTACCGCTGCCTGTACAAAACAGCGGTCCGGACGGCCTGTTCCATCTATTTATCCAATTCAAAATACATCTGATGCGCGTCGTATTCCCCGAACGTAACCGGAAGCGGAATTCCTGTCTCCATCAGCGCGTCCGCCGCATACAGCCTTCCGCTCACCTGTTCCCGGTACATGCATCCGCTTTTCAGGCCCTTGGGCTTCACATAGTTTACCGGCATATTGCCGTGAACCTCCAGCATTACCGCACAGATCAGCACCTGCGACTGATCCTCGGAAATAAACTGCCATGCTCCCACCTGCTGCTCGAATGGATTGGTCAGACGGTAATACAGTCCATTCTGAATCAGAGGCGCGTACCGGTGATAATCCGCCACCTGACGCCGTATCTCCTGCTTGTCCTCTTCCGAGAGTCTTCCCAGATCCAGCTCATAGCCAAAGGTTCCTGCCATGGCGGTAATGTTCCTGGTTGCCAGGGATGTGACCCTGCCGGTCTGGTGGTTGGGCACTGCTGATACGTGCGATCCCACCGTAGACACCGGATATCCAAAAGATGTCCCGTACTGGATCTTTGTCCGGTCCACCGCGTCCGTATTGTCACTGCACCAGATCTGCGGTGTATAGTAAAGCATCCCGGCATCAAATCTTCCGCCGCCACCGCTGCAGCCCTCGATCAAGATATTAGGATACCGCCGCGCCAGCCGTTCCAGGAAATCATAGAGTCCCAGGACATAATCGTGGAGTACCTTTCCCTGCTCCTCGGTCCCGCAGGAATAGATGTCCGCAAGCCCTCTGTTCATATCCCACTTCACATACTCGATATTTCCCTTGTCCAGAACCTTGCAGATCTGTTCAAAAATAGAATCCACAACCTCTTTTCTGGAAAAGTCCAGCACAAGCTGATTCCTCGCGCGGACCGGATTCCGCCCCGGGATCCGCATCGCCCAGTCCGGATGCCGCTTGAAGAGGGCGCTGTCCTCATTGACAGACTCCGGCTCGATCCAGATCCCGAACTTCACTCCTAGATCATTGATCCTTTGGATCAGGCTCTCCAGAGATTCTCCCAGCTTTTCCTCATTAGCATACCAATCTCCCAGGCCGCTGTTGTCGTCATCCCGCTTACCGAACCATCCGTCGTCCAGCACCAGCATCTCGATCCCCAGCTCCGAGGCCTGTCTTGCAAGCTGATAGATCGCCTCTCCGTCAAAGTCAAAGTAGGATGCCTCCCAGCTGTTTACCAGGATCGGACGGACCGCGTCCCTGTATTTCCCACGGCAGAGATGCGTCCGGAAGCATCTGTGCAGATTCTGAGACAGCCTGGACAGTCCGTTCCTGCTGTATGTCATCGCAACCTCCGGAACCAGGAACTCCTCCTCCGGCTCCAGCGGATAGGAAAAACGCTCCTCATAAAGTCCCAGCTGGATCCGGGTCTGGTTGAACTGGTCACGTTCCACTTCACCCTTGAACCCGCCACTGTACAAAAGGGACATGGCATAGCAGTTCCCTGTGTCCTCCGTCGTCTCCCGGCCTGCCAGTATCATCATCGGATTGTATTGATGACTGGAAGTTCCGCGCCTGCTGCCGATGCACATGGTGCCATGGGCCACAGGCATCCTCTGGAAATTCCGTTCCATCGCGTGGCGTCCATAAAAGCTGATCAAATCAAAGTCCCCGCTCACAAAGTCCAGACATGCCGGCTGGATCTTTTCCAGATATACTTTACTTTTTCCACCGTTCACCACTCTCGCGCTTCGGGTGATCACATCGTACTCCGGCAGCACGCCGTAGAGCAGATAGACCGAGACCTTTGTCACCGGATCCTCCATGCGGATCTCCAATGTCTCGGCTTCCTCTTCCTCTGCATAAACAGCCGGAAGCCCCTGGATCGAATATTTTCCCTTTCGGATCTCATACCCTCGAAACCGAAGATCACAGCTGACGGAGCCGTCCGCATTTCTTACAGCGATCGCAGGGCTTCTGTAGTCCCCATTCCCAAGACATGGAAACTCCTGCGGCAAAACGTCCATCGAATACGTCCGGTCACTGCCCACATCATAAGGATTGCCGGAAAAGCCTCTGTCCGCATACGTCAGCAGATAGTCCATACAGCCTTCCGTCTTCCTGCCGTAGTATAAATGCAGAAGAAACCCGAACGGATCAACCTGCATTTGATACGTTGAATCTTTCGTGTGCAGTGTAAAAGTCTTTCTCGTTTCATCAAAAACAATTCCCATACCTTCAATCTCCTTTTCTCACATTGCACCTGATACAGCGTTTATCAAGCTTCTGAATTTTTTACAGAATAACCGCAAATAAGTATAGCGCATGAATGATTCGTATGCAATCATTTTTCAAAAAATTTCCAAAAATATAAAGACTGCCGCCGTCTTTTCCATTCTATGCAAAAAGAGACAAAGCGGACTTATAAAAAGTCCGCCTCGCCCTGTGAGCCGCCGCACATAGAGGCTGTGACTCATTTTTATATACCGTACAATTATTTTACCGCTCCGTTTACCACGCCGTTCAGGATCTGCTTCTGGCAGATGATGTAGAAGATCAGGATCGGCAGCAATGCCAGCAGGTAGGATGCAAATGCCAGGTTGTAGTTCGTGCCGAACTGTGTCTGGAAGGTCAGCTGTGCCAACGGCAGAGTATTCATTCCGCTTCCGGACATGATGACCAGCGGTGTCATAACGTCATTCCATGTACCCAGCGCTGTCAGTACCGCAACAGTCGCATGCATAGGCTTCATGATCGGGAAAATGATGCTCCAGTAAGTACGGAAGGTGCTTGCTCCGTCCACCCGGGCCGCTTCCTCCAGGGCTACCGGGATATTTACCAGATATCCGGAATATAAGAGCACGTTCATGGGCATATAGAATACCACATAACAGAGGATCACGCCTACCAGATTGTCAATTCCCATCTGCGCCGTCTGCTTTACCAGAGGCATCATCAGGATCGCAAAGGGTACGAACATCCCGCTTACGATGTACAGGTATGAGAAATTGTAAAATTTATTTTTTGCTTTATTTCTTCCCACCGCATATCCGATCATGGAATGGATCAGGATGGATATAACCACCGTGATCACCGTGATCATAAAGCTGTTAAACAGGGAACGCCAGAAATCTGTCACACGCATTGCCTCCGCGAAGTTCGCAAGGCTCCAGCTCTTCGGCAGGGACAAGATTCCGGAGATGCTGTTTGTCATCTCGCTGGGCTGCTTGAACGCGATCACGATCGTCATATAGAGTGGAAAAGCTACAGTGATCAATCCAATGATCAGCAGAATCGTAATAGGCCAGTTTACTCTCTCGTTTACTTTCTCTTTCATTATAACTGCTCCTCCCTCTTACTTGTAAATGTCATCTGAGCTACGGAGATCACTACAATCATGATAAAGAATACAACTGCGTTCGCACTCTGGAATCCGAACTGTCCGCCTGACATACCGTTGTTGTAGATCAGGTAGGAGATGGACTCTGTACTCTGTGCAGGACCGCCCTTTGTCAACGCCATGATCTGATCGAATACCATCAGGAAGTTCTTCATACACAGCACCATGTTGATGCTGAAAAATGGAAGGATCAGCGGGAAGGTCAAATGCTTGAACTGGGACCATCCGGTAGCGCCGTCAATGGAGCCTGCCTCATATACGTCCTCCGGCACCGTCTGCAGGCCGGAAATGTAGATGATCGTATTCATTGCGATGGACTGCCATGCACATACGATCATGATTGCAACCCATGCCCACTTTGTACTTGCCAGCATACTGGTTCCTTCTCCGCCCATCATCTGGATCACTGCCGGAAGGATGTATGTAAAGAAATAGTTGAAAATATAGCCGACTACCAACGCGCCGAGGATGTTCGGAATAAAGTACAGTCCGCGCAGCGCGCTCTTAAATTTGATCTTGCTGTTCAGGCCCAGCGCCAGGATCAGGCTGATCACGTTGACCGCAATGGTGGAAACCAAAGCCAGCTTAAAGGTGAACCAGTAAGATCTGCCAACACGTCCGTCCTGGAACAGGTCGATATAGTTACGGAATCCAACCCAGTTATAGGAGCCGTATCCTTTAAAGTTCGTGAAACTGTAGATTGCGCCCTTGATCAAAGGCAATGTATTAAACAAGAAGAACAAAATGAGGATCGGTATCGTCATCAGTAAAAATGTCCGTTCTCTGTCATTCATTTTTTTCATTTTCTTCCCACTCCTTTCCGATTACTCATTTCCGTGTGCCGCTTCATATTCCTCTACCAGACGAATAATGTCGCGGTTGTAACGCAGCCAATCCTTATCAAATTTTGCAAGGAACGCATCTACATCCTGGTTGATCAGGAATGTCTGGATCTGTGCGTCCACTGCCATCTCTGAAGGATAGTAGTGATCCTGGTAGTCAGACATGATACCCTGTTCAATATACTCTGTCATACCGTCCACTTCACTTGCAAGCTTAAAGCTGTCATCCTTACACGGTACTGCATTCTGGTCATCCAGGTACATCTGGATGTTGTCGTTATCCAAAAGGAAATCAAGCACTTCATAAGCCGCTTCCTTATTTTTACATTCAGATGTTACACAGAACTGAAGGTCTACACCGGAGTTCAGTACGTTGCCGCCTTTTTCATCGCTTCCCGGCATTACAAAGGAGTCAATGTTCATATCCGGATTTACGGATTTGATCTGAGGTACTGCATAGCTTCCAATGGTATACATTGCGCACTCGCCGTTCGCAAAAGCGGTACAAGCGTCATTGTAGCCATACGCAAAGGGTCCTTCTTCACCGTATTCTACCAACTGCAGCATTTTCTCCGCAATCTCTCGGTACTCATCCGTAAATTTGGTCTCACCGCGGTTCACCTGCTTGCACACATCAGCCGGCGCCAGGTCTACTGCCAGGGCGTTCCACGGTGCCAGACAGGTCCAGGTATCCTTGAAGCCGAAGTACATTGGCAGCACGCCTTCTGACTTGATCTCTTCACACAGGTCCATGAATTCCTCCCATGTCTCCGGGATCTCCCATCCATGCTCCTCGAACATATCCCTGTTGTAGAGCACTCCGGCCGCGTTCGCCACATAAGGAACTCCGAAGGTTCCTTCTGTCGGAACGAACTCCAGATTCTCCAGGATGTCCAGGTAGGACTGCTTGATGCTGCTCAGGCCCTGGTAATCGGAAACATCGGCAAGGATATCAGAATCTATGAAATAAGAATAGTTGATATCTCCTCCGATTCCGATGATATCCGGATAGTTCTCACGGATAAACCGGGTTTTCAAAATAGTCATTGCGTCATTCGGTGAGTCGATCTTGAGTACGATGTCGTCATGAGTCGCGTTGAACTCTTCTTCCAGCTTCTCGAATACACCCACTGCTTCCTGCTTGTACTGCACCAGCTCGACCACGGTCTTGCCTGCGTTTTCATCTGTCCCGCATGCACTGAGACACATTGCGATCAGCATGATGCCTGCCAGTAGTACACTTACTGCTGCTTTTCTTTTTCTCATTGCTTCACTTTCTCCTTTCCCTTACAGAAACATCTTTGGTTTCTCTGATGAAAATATTATACATTCCATAATGCGACTGATAAATAGCCGCATTTTAGGCCTTTTATACCTTTATGCCATTTTATTAAAATTTTATAAAAGTAGGCTAGCATTTTGATATATAGGAAAAAAATGCACCTTTTCGAATTCTTTACACTTGCATAAATGACTGTTGACGTGTATTATAAATAACGGTTTAATTTCAAAAAGCAACAGTTTTCGTAAAGTCAAAAAAGTATAAAATGGAAAAATGTCTACAGCAACAGAAACAGACTTTTCCGGTTGATCCTGGTTAGGGAGGTTATTATGCAAGAAATTATTTTTTCCGTATTTCCGAGCGAAAATTTTGTGGACCTTGGGCTGTACCAATATGGCTGGGAGCAATGCGCCCCTTCTCACTCTTATGGTCCGGCCGCCAGAAATCATTATTTATTCCATTATGTCATTTCCGGAACAGGCACATTGATGGCCGACGACACCAACGGTATTACGCAGACCTACCAGGTCAAGAGCGGACAGGGCTTCATGCTGTTTCCCGGCCAGATCAATACTTATATTGCCGACAAAAATCTCCCCTGGGAATATGTATGGGTAGAGTTTGACGGTCTCCGGGCAAAGGGGGCGGTGGAACTTGCCAGCCTTTCCATGAATCATCCGATCTATCACGCGCGTTCCAAGGACCTGCGTGAGAATATGTTCAGCGAAATGATGTATCTCGTTGAACATAAGGATATGCCCCCCCTGCACCTGATCGGACACGGATATCTGTTCCTGGATTTTCTCACCCGTTCAGCCGCCAATGTGACAGCACAGAAAAGCGGGAGGGTCCGTGACTTCTATATTAAAGAAGCACTGACTTATATGGAACAGAATTTCCAGAATGATATCTCCGTAGAGGATATCGCCGCCACCTGCGGCCTGAACCGCAGCTACTTCGGAAAGATCTTCAAGGAAGCACTGGGAAAGACTCCCCAGGAATTCCTGCTCAACTACCGCATGATCAAAGCCTCTGAGCTTCTAAAGCTGACCGGCCTGTCCATCGGAGATATCTCCAATGCGGTAGGCTATGCCAACCAGCTTCATTTTTCACGCGCGTTTAAGAATATGTATGGTATGGCGCCGAGAGAATGGCGGAACCAGAACCGGGTGATGATCCAGACATAAAAGACAAAAGCACCGCTCCTCTTTGAGGCACGCAGTGCTTTTTTTATGATGTTATGTTCTTTTTTTGCTTTTATGATCTATGCCTCTCTTTTACTGTTCTTCATTACAACCAGCACCGCAATCATCAGCAGGATTCCTATAGGAAGCGAGATCACAGGTGTCTGTACGAAGCCCGCTACAATATACGTCACGCAGGAGACCGCCGCAACAATGATCGCATAGGGAAGCTGCGTGGATACATGGTTCACGTGATTGCACTGGGCCCCTGCGGATGCCATGATCGTGGTATCGGAAATCGGCGAACAGTGGTCGCCGCACACCGCGCCTGCCATACATGCGGAGATTGCTATGATCATCATGGTCTCATTGTGTGAAAATACATCAACAACAATCGGAATCAGGATGCCGAAGGTTCCCCATGAGGTTCCCGTAGCAAACGCCAGGAAGCATCCTACCAGGAAGATGATAGCCGGAAGCAGGTTCATCAGGCCTCTTGCGCTGCTGTTTACAACCCCTGCCACGAACACATCCGCTCCCAAGCTGTCCGTCATTGCCTTCAGTGTCCATGCCAGCGTCAGGATCAGAATGGGAGAAACCATGGCCTTAAAGCCTTCCGGAATACAAGCCATAGATTCTCTGAATTTCAGTACCTTCCGCACAGCATAGAATATAATCGTAATGATAAACGCAAAGAAGCTGCCCAGCATCAATCCCACGGAAGCGTCGCTGCCGGAAAATGCTTCCACAAATCCTGCCCCTTCGAAAAATCCGCCCGTGTAGATCATTCCGACCACACAGCAGACGATCAGCACGACAATTGGGAAGATCAGGTCAATAACTCCGCCCTTTTGGTTGTTTTCCTCTTCCTCCGCATTCGCGTAAGGCCTGTCCGGAGTCGTGTACAGATCCCCTTTCAGAGCATTTTCCTCATGCTTCCTCATCAGACCGAAGTCCGCATTCATCACCGTCAGTCCAACCATCATGACAATAGTCAGAAGCGCATAGAAATTGTAAGGGATCGCGCGAATAAAGATGGACAATCCATCTTCCCCTTCCACAAACCCGGTCACTGCCGCTGCCCAGGATGAAACAGGAGCGATGATACACACCGGAGCTGCCGTGGCATCAATCAGATACGCCAGCTTGGCGCGTGATACGTTATGCTTGTCCGTCACAGGACGCATCACGCTTCCCACGGTCAGGCAGTTAAAGTAATCATCAATAAAGATCAGCACTCCAAGGAATACCGTAGCAAGCTGTGCGCCCACACGGCTTTTGATGTGCTCGCTCGCCCAGCGTCCAAAGGCTGCGGAGCCGCCGGCCTGGTTCATCATGCAGACCAGGATCCCCAGAAGCACCAGGAATACCAGGATCCCCACGTTGTACGCATCTGACAGGGAACCGATGATCCCGTCCTGAAATACATGGGTGATGGTCAGCTCAAACGTAAATCCGGAGTAAAACACGCCTCCGATCAGAATCCCTACAAACAGGGAACTGTATACTTCCTTTGTGATCAGCGCCAGCACGATCGCCACCACCGGCGGGATCAGCGACCAGAAGGACGCATACATGGAGGGCACATACTCTTCCGCCTCTTCCGCGGCAAACGCCAGCATCGGACAGCACATCGTCAGCAGCATGGCTGCGGAAACCGCCCACATCATCTTGTGTTGTATTCTTTTCATCTTTTAACCTCTCTATTCCTCTTGATTCCTTTTTATTCCTTAAACATGCTGAATACATGCATCAGTTCTTTTTGATTCTCCAGGCCCAGCTTTTTCACGATCCTGCCCTTTTGATTCGCAATGGTCTTGGGAGATGACAAAAGTGTATTTTCCTTTCCCATCATAATATGGAACACCGCCTTCTCTGCTTCCGAAAGGCAGGAAAGCGCAGCCGAAGCGATCAGATATTCCTGAGCCGTATGCCCCTCCGCGGTGGCCCGGATATTTTCCACTAAAAAGGACATCTGGCTTTTAAAGATATAGCCCGATGCAAATGCCTCTTCCGCCGCCTTAAAGATCATATCCGGTGTATCAAGAGCCGTAAGGATCAGCACCTTTGCGTCTGTCTGAATTCGGATCTCCCTGGAAAGGAGAATCCCGTCCATATTGGACACGCCCAGATTCAGATCCATCAGCACGATATCCGGATGCTCCTCATGCACCTTTTCCAGTACTTTCTTCTGATCTTTTCCGCCGATGATCACTTCGATATCCTTTTGTTTTTTCAGTAATTTCTGAACCAGGTATACAAAATCCTCGTCATCTTCTACAATCAATACTTTTATCATCTCGATCTTGTCCTACCCCCCCCCCTGAATCCCCGGGGTAAACACAATGTAAACTCTGTTCCATGCCGATCCGCTTCCGTAGAACTTTTTACATTAATATAACCGTTATGCCGTTTGACCACGTCCCTGCAATAAGCAAGTCCGAGCCCAAAATGGGAATAGTCCGCATAACCGGTATAATAATAATCAAATATATGTCCCAGGTCCTTTTCCGGTATTCCATGACCTGTATCAGATACGCGGAGTAAGACAATATCCTTTTTCGGTCTCTGGGCGGCAAATGTTAATATGCCGTCCTCTCCCATAGAGTCTATTGCGTTTGCTGCCAGGTTACTTAAAACCTCCTTCATGTGATAAGGGTCGCCATACAGGCCGGAAACATTGGGATCCATGTCGATCCTGACCGTTCCCTTCCACTCTGCAAGTTCACCTGCGATTTCTTCAAAAAGCGCCTTTATGTCAATCGGCTCCAGTTCAATATGAATATCTCCGGAACACATATTGCTTCGCCGGACAAACTCCTCAATGTGGGTAATGGAGCGGTCCATGATGTCCAGCTCATCTTCCGCCTCTGAAATTCCCAGCTCACGGATGAACTGAGTGCTCAGACGGAGCTTTGCGGTTTCATTTTTCAGCATATGGATAACATAGCTGATATCCTCCGGAAGCCGCGGCTTGTCCTCCGACCAGTCAAAATACTGCCTGTTCAGCCGCAATCCCCAGATCCCCTTATGGAACAGAAGGTAGAGGTAATAAAACAGCAGGCCGAAAATGATCAGCACATTGCCCTGCCAGAGCTTATACAGCTTTTCCAGTCTCAGCATATGGACAGGAAATATCGTGATCAGCCAGTACCAGAGCGGCAGAAGCACAAACACGGCAATAAACCTGCGCTGACTGAGCTGGTGGCATTTTCTCTCCCGGAACAAAGTCGCCATGATCAGTATGGTCATAAACACCCCGTATAGGAGATTGTAGATCCCCATCATTATAAATGCTTCCGAATGTGTGTTGATGATCCGTTTTGTCTGGCTCCAGGGATAGATGATCGCGAACACCAGCGCAGGCAAAAACACAGCGATCCGCATCACCCGGAACAGCCTCGGCCTTCGCGTATCCATACAGTTGAAGTATAAGCTGCAGATGACGCCGCAGGGCATCGCAAGATAATAAAGCACCGCTGTCAGAACCGAGTTGGTCAGTTCATCCAGATGGTATCTCACTCCCAGAAAGCACATACAGATATCCGAGAAAATGCCGCTGTAATATATGTATTCCTTCCATACCCCAAGACTCAGCAAAAAACCGGTGATACAACACCATTGATTTACTTTATTACCCGGGCTGGAAAGCAGGATCATCAAATGCAGTACCCAGATCAATACTGTAAAGAGGAGCAAAAATGTGACTGGTAAGCCCTGTTCAATCATTGCCATCCCCCCAACCCGGACAGAACAACCATCATAACTTCACACAAGCATATACGCAAAGTTTTCTAGCTTTCTCTTATTTTACACCATTCTTATTAATGTTATAGTATCATTTTTGAAGTGTCAATATGATACTCCTGGAATCTTCCCAAATTTTATAGGATTTCCGGCATTCCTCGCCTTTTCTCAGCCGCAGATTAAATTCTCTACCTCTACCTTCTCCGGCATGGTGCGGATCGCTCCCTTTCTTGTTGTAACGATCGCCGCTGCCGCATTTGCAAATGTGAGCATCTCTCCGAGCTGTTCTTCCGTCAGATTCTCAAAATCATGCTCCAGGATATAATTCAGAGAGCTTCCGCAGAAAGTATCCCCCGCGCCTGTCGTCTCGATGGTCCTGCACTGAAAGCCGGCCCTCTCGACGCGCATGCCTTTATAATACGCGCGGCTCCCATCCTTCCCCATGGTCAAAAGGATGAGCGGGATCTGATATGTTTCCTGAAGGTAACGGATTCCCTCGTCATAATCCTCCTTGCCGGATACGAACTGGATCTCATTGTCGGAGATCTTCAGGATATCGCAGAATCCGAATCCATACTCCATCTGCTCCTTCGCCAGCTCCAGGGAACTCCACAGCGGCGGTCTTAAGTTCGGATCAAAGGAGATCAGAAGTCCTTTGTCCTTCGCTGCCTTAAGCGCCTTTTTGGTGGCCTCGCGCACGCCTTCGTGGGTCATGGACAGCGTCCCGAAGTGGAACAGCCTGGTCTTTGCCAAAAATTCCTCATCCACCTCTTCTGCTGTCAGCATCATATCCGCCCCCGGATTCCGGTAAAACGAGAACTCCCTGTCCCCGTCCGGAAATGTGTGGACAAAGGCCAGAGTCGTGTTCACCTGCTCATCGGTCAGCAGATTAGAGGTATTGATCCCCACATCTTCCAGAGTTGCCCGAAGCAGTGTCCCGAACTGGTCCTTTCCGACTTTTCCAAGAAACGCGGTCTTTTTGCCCATTTTATTTAAAAGCGCCAGCACATTACACGGCGCCCCTCCGGGGCATGCCTCAAACAGGTTGTTGCCCTGCTCGCTCTGGCCGCTCATTGTAAAATCAATCAAAAGCTCCCCCATCGCGATCACGTCAAATTGTTTTTCCATTCCTTCCTTCTCCTTTCATCTGGCGATTGTACCTTTTGAGTTGCGGGACACGCCCGGCCGAGGTGTGACCCGCAACCCTTTTGAACAATTTATACGATATAAGTATAGCGGATTTCGGCACAGAATACAATGATACAAATCATATTCCGACTATTTTACCGGAATCAGCAGTGTCTGACCGATATAGATCATATCGCTGGTCAGCCCGTTCAGTTCCCGGATTGCCTCTACCGTAGTGTTGTACCGTCTGGACAGCTCCCACAGGGTATCCCCCACACGGACCGTATATTCAATATAAGAAACCTCCGAAGACGACGGAATCTTAAGCACCTGTCCGATATACAGCATACTTCCCGTCAGACCGTTCAGGCTCTTGATCGCGTCCACCGTGGTATGATATCTCTGGGACAGAAGCCAGAGCGTATCGCCCGGCTGAACCACATATTCAATATAGTCGGTACCCGGTCCAGGCATGGGAACATTTTCTCCGATTCCCAGATATACATCATAAAGCGCCTTCCAGGTATTTACTCCCACAATCCCGTCCGGATCCAGCCCAGCAGCGTTCTGAAACGCAATGACCGCCTGCCTGGTCCCGCTGCCGAATATCCCGTCCTGGGAGACCCGCGGAACCGTGGGATAAAATTCCGAGGTCAGATTCAGCAGATACTGCAGGGTGATCACATCCGCTCCCCGGGAGCCCTGCCGGAGCACCGAGCCCGGCGGAACCGTTCCGATGCCCAAAGCCGTGCCCTCGCTGTCCAGTTCTGCCAACCTGGCTACGGCAGTATACAGATAGGAAATCTTATACCAGGTGGATTTTCCCACCACCCCGTCCGCTGTCAGATTGAAAACGCTCTGAAACTTGGTCACTGCGGCCCGGGTGCTGTCCCCGAATACCCCTGCTTCATCTGTGATCTCCGGAATGGCCGGATAATTTCTGCGGATCCTGTTCAGCCAGGTCTGGATCACCTGTACGTCGAGTCCTCTGCTGCCGGTCCGAAGAGGAGTGCCCGGATAGGAAGACAGGACTCCTGTTACAGCATTCGTTTCTGCGATTTCTATATTATTCGGGTAGTAATTTCGGAGAATCTGCAGAGGTGTCAGCCCTCTCTCCGCCAGACTGACCGTCCCCCACTGGGACAGCCCGGAACAGGTCGCAGTCGTTCCGTTACAGAATGAAGTAAAATAGGGTGCGTTCTGTCCCTGTCTGCGGACATACTGGTTAAAGATCTCGTCCACGATCCTGCTGATAGATTCGAAGATCGTACGCCCATGCACATAAGCCTGATCATAAGCCGTACTGCTGGTGATATCGAAAGAGTAGCCGCGGCTCCTATACCACTCGGTAAACACACGGTTCAGCGCAAATGTAATGATTGCATAGATATTTGCCCGCAGCGACGCGTCCGGCCAGGTCGGATAGATCTCGCTGCTGGCAACATTTTTGATGTAATCGGTAAACCGTACCTGTACGTTAGCGGCCGAGGAGGACGGGCTGCCCAGATGTACCGTGATTGGATCCGGAATGACAACCTGCCGCAGAACCCGCAGCTCAGGCTCCGGCTTTTCCTGGATTCGCCTGATGTCCGATGCGGCGGCAGGCTTCTCAATGGTAATCTCATTTACCATCGGGCTGCGCTGCGTCTGCTGCATGGGCAGAAGCTCCGCCGGCTGGATCGCCGTCTCATCCTCATAGATGGGCACCCCGGAAATGTAAAGGGAATTGAAGCCTGCCGCCCGCACAAGTACGTCATATCCGGTATAGGGCGTTCCGGAATAGTCCGGATCCAGAGAAAGGCTCCTGTCCATGGTCTCCAGGGAAACCCGCTCTGTTTCCCCGCTTTCATCTGTCGTCAGCTCATAGACGCTGCTGCCTTGGGGATCCAGGATCCGGATCTCCGCTCCCACGATCGGAACGGCCCCGCCCGCAGTCCGCGCCTGAATGATCAAATATCCTTTCGCCATAAAGTCTGAAGCTCCCTGTTTTCGTCTGTTTTATTATATGACAGCCGTGCGCGAAAGGTTCCTGCATTTTAAACGATATTCTACGAAGGCGCTGTTTTAGGATCCTGTCCGAACCCGGGCGAATCAGCAATGCTTCATCAGTTAAAATATACCAGTTCTTCAATCGGATCCGCCATCTCCACATTTTCTGCTTCCAGTACCGGTCCTGTCCCCCGATACAGGGCCATCCGGGCAAATCCGATTTTTGCGCGGACCTTCACCCACTGTCCGGGTTTCAGCTTCGGCGCATAGGCGCTTTTGCATATATAACCGAGAAATGTCGTATCATCCGCACAGCAGGTCATTGCCATACGCCCCGGCAGGAATGTCTTCGAGGGGAAGGAGCGGGGTTTCAGTACCTTGGCCGTGTACTCTACCACCTTCCCTTTGTATTTATCCGGATGTTCCATCATGTCCACATACCAGATCCCATAATCTTCGGGCCGGATCTCGATGACGGGCGCATCCATATCATAGGGAACATCATTTTCAAAAATATTTTCCACTTCGCCCTGTTCATCCTCAAAAATGACCTCCGCCTGTGGGCTCACCACCTTTACGCTCCTGCGGTAGCCAGCCAGCGGCTTGATGTCATTGCATCGGTTGAACAGCACCAGCTCCGATCCCCGGACCATCTCCACAAACAGCGGTTTCAGATTCGTCAGATACATCTGGAATGTGCTGGCATCTACGGTAGTCAGCTTCTGCTCGATCCCCCAGCCGTCGGGGAGCTTCAGCTTTTCAAAATCGCTGACCTTCCACATGCCGTTGTATTCTACCACGACCCGCTCCGGATGATGCTTTTCATCCAGCGCTTTCAAAAATTCCTCCGTCAGCTCTTCCTGGGATTCCACCCGTTCCACAACAATATTGAACTTTTTCAGCCCGGCCGCGCCGTATTCCTCCTCCCCTTCCTCACAGAGGATCAGAAGTGTGGTCCCCGGGATCTGAAAATAGTCCTGCTCCAATGTAAACTTCAAAAACTGGGTCTTTCCGCTGTCCAGAAAACCAGTCATCAGATATACCATTACATCTGGTTGATCCATTTTTTCTTTCCTTTCCGGCCAAACGCCCGTCTTTTACAGTCCGAAAAGCTCCGCCAGCTTTTCTTCGTTCAGCTTCGAGCCAATGACGCAGACGCGTCCCGTATACTCCGCGGATCCGCTTCTGACCTCATGCTCCTCCGGCACCATATCGAAATAGATCCACTCTCCGTCCGCTCCGGCAACCATGCCCTTTGCGCGCAGGATCGTACCATAGATCTCTTCGGATTCCAGAGATTTTAGAATGCTGCTGATTTCTTCCTTCGTATAAGTCCTGACCGTCTCCTTCCCCCAGCTTGTGAATATCTCATCCACGTGATGGTGGCCGTGGTGATGGTGACCGTGATCGTGGTCATGGTCTCCATGAGCCTCGTCATGGTGATGCCCGTGGTCGTGGTCTCCATGAGCCTCGCCATGGTGATGCCCGTGGTCATGTCCTCCATGAGCCTCGTTATGGTGATGCTCGTGGTCATGGTGATCATGTCCGTCATGGGATTCGTCATGGTGGTGCCCGTGACCATCTTCTCCATGAACCTCATTATGATGATGCTCATGCTCTTCATGGTCTTCCCCGTGATGATGGTGTCCGTGTCCTGCATGATCTTCTTCATGATGGTGATGATGATGGTCATGGCCGCATCCGCATTCTTCCCCATGTTCATGGACTTCCCCGCATTCCGGGCAGCGAATCTCAGAGAGCAGCTCTTCCTCCAGGGACTTGCTTCCTTCCATGATCTCCAACAGCTTTTCGCCGGAAAGCTCCGCAATCGGAGTTGTAATGATGGGAGATTTTGCGTTAATCTCCCGGAGGATCTTCACGCTTTCCTCAATCTTCTCCTGCTTTGCTTTGTCGGTCCTGCTCAGGATCACCGCCCCTGCATATTCAATCTGGTTGCTGAAAAATTCACCGAAATTCTTGCTGTAAATCCTGCACTTCGTCACATCGACCATGGTCGTAAAGCTGTTCAGCTTCGCGTCGATCTGCTCCGCCACATCCTGCACGGCCTTGATCACATCAGAGAGCTTTCCCACACCGGACGGTTCGATCAGAATCCTTTCCGGATGATACGTGTCCACAACCTCCTTCAAGGATTTTCCAAAATCTCCTACCAGAGAGCAGCAGATACAACCGGAATTCATCTCCCGGATCTCAATGCCGGAATCCTTCAAAAATCCACCGTCAATCCCGATCTCTCCAAATTCATTTTCAATCAGGACAACCTGCTCTCCTGAGAATGCCTCCTGCAGCATTTTCTTAATGAACGTTGTTTTTCCAGCTCCCAAAAAGCCGGAAATAATATCAATCTTCGTCACGATATCAGCCTCCTGTTATTTCCAGTATCCGTTTCATCCGGATTATCGAAAGCCGAATTCTTTGCCCCGGCCATCCACACTCCGTTTTTTTGATTCTACCTCTCTATTTTACTCTTTTATCTGATTTGTGCAAGTCCTGATTTTTCAAAATGCTACAGGCTGCAGGCCAATCGTTTTACAGCCTGCAGCCTGTACTTAACATCTGCGTCTTTATTCAATGATGATCATTTAAGGAACTGCCGATAAATGACTTATACGGCTGGCTTGTCTCAATCATTCATCTGCACAAGTTCGTCATCGTCAGCTCCTAAGATCCAGCTCGATTGGGCAATGATCCGACCCGTACACCTCTGTCAGGATCTTTGCGTCCGCCAGCTGATCCTTCAGGCTTTCCGACACACAGAAATAGTCGATCCGCCACCCCGCGTTTTTCTCCCGGGCTTTGAACCGATAGGACCACCAGGAATAGATTCCTTCCTGGTCTGGATAAAAGTACCGGAAGGTATCAATAAATCCGGCATCCAGAAGTTCCGTGAACTTCTGCCGCTCCTCGTCCGTAAACCCGGCGTTTTTCCGATTGGTCTTCGGATTTTTCAGGTCGATCTCCTGATGTGCCACATTCATGTCCCCGGTCACAATCACCGGCTTCGTTTCCTCCAGGCGCTTCAAATAACCGCGGAAATCATCCTCCCATTTCATCCGGTAATCCAGACGCTTCAATCCGTCCTGCGAATTGGGCGTATAGACCGTGACGAAATAAAAATCCTCAAACTCACAGGTGATCACACGTCCTTCCTGATCATGCTCTTCCATCCCGATTCCGTAAGCCACGTTCAGAGGCTCTGTTTTCGTAAATACCGCAGTCCCGGAATAGCCTTTTTTTACCGCATAGTTCCAGTACTGGTGATAGCCTGCCAGTTCCAGCTCAAGCTGTCCCGCCTGCAGCTTCGTCTCCTGCAGACAGAGAATATCCGCATCCGCCTGTTTAAAAAAATCCAGGAAACCTTTCTGCATACAGGCTCGGATTCCATTTACATTCCATGAGATCAGTTTCATCATCTGCTGTCATCCTTTCTTGATCATTTTACCTGTCGTATTACAGGTCACACCTTGGCCTGTAACTCTGTAGTATACTTCTTTCAGCGTCAGTCCGCAAGCCGGCGCCAAAAATCCCGCCTGCCAGCGTTCCCCGCCGCGCAAAAGCGCGGCTGTCTCTTTGGCAGTCCGCTTCCCGGTTCCCACCTCCAGAAGCGTCCCGGTCAGGATCCGCACCATATGGTACATAAATCCGTTTCCCTCGTAGACGATCTTTAACTTGCTTCCCTCTTCCTCCATTTGGATATCATAGATCTTTCGAACCGTAGACTGATCCTCGTTCCGGTCTGTAAAGGCGGCGAAATCATACTGTCCGACCAGGCATCCCGCAGCCGCTTTCATCGCCTTGATATCTAGTTTTTCCGGAAAATGAAAACAATATTTTCTGGTAAATACATCCGCCTTTTCCCGCATATCAATATTATATTCATAGCGTTTCCCAACCGCGCTGTAACGGGCATGAAATCCATTTTTCACAAGCTTGGCGCCGGTCACCCGGATATCCCCGGGCAGCATCCGGTTCAGTTCCGCCTGAAATACTTCCTCATCCACTTTTCCCGGCAGGCAGATACTGGCAGTCTGGGCTTCTGCGTGTACGCCCCCATCCGTCCGTCCGGATCCATGGACTTCTACCGAAAACCCTTTGAGGTCACGTATGGTCCGTTCCAGCGTTCCCTGAATCGTCAGCTCCGTGTCCGGCTGTCTCTGCCAGCCCTGATAGCGTGTTCCGTCATATGCAATTGTCAGTTTATAAGTTCTCATACGTCACCTCTGAAAAACACATCCATACGGTTCCCTGCCTTGCAAAAAGCAATCATCAAACACACTCCGGCGGTGTCCGGGCTATGCAGTGAACGCACAGTCCGGAGCCTTCTTTTCATGCTTGCCTACGCCTCATCCAGACTGCACACCTTTCCGTCTTGGAGAAGCAGAACTCTCCCGCACAGCATACTGACCACATCCAGATCGTGGGACACGAACAGATAGCAGATTTTTTCTTTCTCCTGCAGTTCTTTCAGAAGGGCAATGATCTGCGCCTGCACCGTCACATCCAATGCGGAGAGCGGTTCGTCCGCCAGGATGAACTTCGTCCCTGTGATCAGTGCCAGGGCAATACTGACCCGCTGCCTCTGCCCGCCGCTCAGCTCCCGCGGATATCTTTCGTAAAAATCCTCCGGCAGATGAACCCGCTGCAGCATTTCCACCGCCTCTTTGCGGCGCTCCTGCCTGCTAAATCCGCCTTTTACCCTCAGCGGTTCCTCCAGGATCCAGCCGATGGTTTTCCTCGGGTTCAAGGCACTGAACGGATCCTGAAATACCATCTGTGGACGCTGCGTATAATGGACAATCTCCCCTTCGTAGTCTTTCAGAAGTCCCAGCACACATTTACAGAGCGTGGATTTTCCACTGCCGCTTTCGCCCACCAGTCCGACGATCTCCCCCTCATATAGGGTAAAAGAAACATCGTCCAGAATCTGTCTTCTCGTTTTTCCCTCTCTATAATAAGCATTTACATGCTTCACTTCCAAAATCTTTTCCAGCAAAGCCCTCACCTGCTTTCTTCCTGCGCCTCAGTAGCTCATAATACCGATTTTCTCTTGTTCTTGCCGGGATAGCCGCGATCAGTTCTCTGGTATATTCGGACTGCGGGTTCTCAAAGATCTCCGCACAGTCCCCTTCCTCCACGACCTGGCCGTCCTTCATGACCAGCACGCGGCGGCAAAGCGTATTGACCACCCGCAGGTTATGAGAGATGAACAGGATGCTCATTCCATATTTCCGGTTCAGCTTTTTCAAAAGCTGCAGAATGCTTTCCTGGGTCCTTACGTCCAGCGCAGTGGTCGGCTCATCTGCGATCAGCAGCTTGGGGCGGCATACGATTGCCGCGGCGATCATCACCCTCTGCCGCATTCCCCCGGAAAGCTCGTGAGGATATTTTTTATACAATTGTTCCGGATGTTCCAGCTCCACCTCTTCCAGCGCTCTCAGAGCAAGCTCTCTTTGCTCCCTTCTCTCCATACGGAGCCGACCTCCTCTGTCCCGGCGTCTTCTCCTGGAATGCAGAAGCAGTGCTTCCTCCACCTGCTTCCCGATCCGCATGGTAGGATTCAATGCGGTCATGGGTTCCTGGAAGATCATGCTGATCTCATTTCCCTGGACTCGACGCATTTCCTTTTCCGACAGTCCGAGCAGGTCCGTATCGTCCAGCCAGACCCTTCCTCCGTCCAGGACCGCATGCTTTTTCAAAAGCCCGGCAATGGTCAGCGCAGTCATCGTCTTGCCGGAGCCGGATTCCCCCACGATTCCAAGGATATCCCCGTTCTCCACTGCAAAGGAGACATTTTTTACAACCTCTTCCCGTTCACTTCGGTCTTCAAAATGAATCGACAGATTTTCTACCTTCAGCATTATCTTCCACCTCCAAACTGATCCAGGATCCCTTCTCCTAACAGTCCCACGCCCAATATCAGCAGAACCAGGAACGCGCCTGGAAAGATCGCGCACCACGGCCCACCTGCCAGATAGGTCTGGGATTCGGAGAGCATCCTTCCCAGGCTGGCATCCGGCGGCTGCACTCCGATCCCCAGGTAGCTCATACTGGCCTCCGCAAGCACCGCATTGTTGAATCCGATCGCAAGGGCGGACAAAAGCGCCGGCAGGATGTTGGGCAGCATGTGTACAAACAGAATCCGCGGTGTGGAAACGCCGATCAGCCTTGTGCTGGTCACATAATCCGCCTCCCGCAGCCGTAAAAATTCTCCCCGGACGATCCTTGCGAAGCTGGGGATAAATGCGATCCCAAGGGCCAGCATCACTTTATAGGTGCCCGGTCCCAGCAGGGTAATGATGACAAGTGCCAGCAGGACGCTCGGGAAGGCGGCTACTGCGTCATTGACCCGCATCAGCCCTTCATCCAGCCAGCCTCCGAAATATCCGGTGAAAGCCCCCACAAGAATGCCGGCGATTCCCCCCATCAAAATCGTTCCCAGGGCAATGAGCAGCGTACTCCCTGCCCCTGACAGCACACGGCTCAGGATATCCCGGCCGAACTGATCCGTACCGAAAATGTGCAAAAGGCTGGGCGGCTGGAGCTTTAAAGAACCCTGCATGGCCTCCGGATCATAAGGGGTCCAGACGAATCCCAGCAGGATCAAAGCCAGCATGAAAACCGTGATCACTGCACCAAGTATGAAATTACAGGAGGTTATCTTTCGTTTCATGTTTTGCCCACTCCTTTCCCGCTCACACCTCAATCCGTTTGTCCAGTCTATGATACAGCAAGTCCACCAGCGTATTCATTACCAGTGTCACCACCGCGATCAGTACGATGATCGCCTCCACCACCGGATAGTCCCGTTTGGAGATCGAACCGATCAGCGTCCTGCCAATCCCCGGAATCCCGAAGACATGCTCCACAACGATACTGTTTGCGATCATATCGGCAACCGCCATCCCCAGAAATGTGACCACCGGGACGATCCCGTTCCGGAATGCATGGCACAGCAGAACCCTCCACGGGCTGTTGCCCCGGCTGTAGGCAGTCCGCACATAATCCTGGTGCATTTCCGCAATCAGAGAGTTCCGAAGCATTTTCGTTGTCATAGCGGCCCTGGGAAGAGCGATCGCCAGAGACGGAAGGATCAGATAACTAAGAAACCCGGACATGCTCTCCGTATAAGACACATATCCTCCCGGAGTAAACCAGCGGAATACCAGTCCGAAGATCACGGTGAATATGATCCCGATGAAAAACGGCGGGATCGACATAGTCACCTGATTGAGGATCAAAAACATCCGGTCAAAAAAATGGTTCTCATACCGGACACTTAGAATACTCACCGGAACCGACAAAAGCAGCGTAAAGCAAAATGCAAGAACCGTCATGGCAACCGTGATAGGAAGTTTATCCCCGATCATCTCCCGGACCGAGATCTGATAAAAGTAGGAAATGCCCATATCCCCTGTCAGGAAATCCTTTCCCCACTGTACATAGCGCTCCGTCAGGGGGCGGTTGAGCCCCATTTCCTCACGCAGTGCCTGCACTTTGCTTTCCGTTGCTTCCGTGCCCAGGATGGTCCTGGCCGGATCCCCCGGGATCACTTCAAACGCAAAGAAGGCAAGTATGCTGACAATTAATAATGTGATTATAAGACCAATAATTTTTTTGATAATATATTTCATACCTGCCTCCTGTTGTTTTTTCTATACACCATTTTCATACAGACACCACTGTGCCTGTATCTGTTTAATCCTTTCGGAAATGTACAGAATATGCATCCTACTCTACCGCATAAACAGTAGACATATCCTGTACATACAGCGGATAGAACTTATATCCGTCGAACCGGTCGCTGATCGCGACCATATTTGCCAGATCCTGGATATATACGTTTGCCGCGCGCTCGGTCAGGATTCCTTCCGCCTCTTTATACAGCTTTACCTTCTCCTCTTCATCTGTGGTCGCGATCGCTTCCTGGAAGACCCTGTCATATTCCTCATCGCTGAACTTGATGAAATTCCCGTGGCCATCTGTCGTAAAGCGTTCCAGCATTGCCCGGGCGGACAGATTGGAAGCGTCCACTCCGACCACTGTAGATTCAAATTCGCTGTTGGCATAGACATCCTCCAGCCATGCTTCCCACTCTACCGGCTTGATGGTCGCATTGACGCCGATATTTTTCAGCTGCTCCACGATCACCTGTGCCGTGTCCACATGGGGCTTGTCCGCCGCGCTGACCGTGATCTCCAGATCAAATCCGTCGGCATATCCTGCTTCCTTCAGAAGATCCTTTGCCTTCTCATAGTCTTGCTCATAGTAAGTGGAATATTCCTCGTCAAAATACTTTTTCAGCCCCGGATACATGCTGGTTCCGATCCGCACGCCTTTTCCGTCCGCGATCATATCCATGATCTCCTGGGGATCAATGGCATAGCAGAGCGCCTGCCGTACTTTCTCGTTATTCAGCGGTTCCACGGAATTGTTCAGATACAATGCCTGCACCAGGTTCATGGTTCCTTCTTCCACATGGAAGCCTTCTGTCAGCTCCGCCGCCTGACTTGTCGTCAGTCGCATGGCCATATCGATCGAACCGCCTTTTAAGTTGGTCACCAGCATATCAGCATCCGCTACTACCCGAAATTCCACCTCATCCAGATGCGCCTTCTCACCCCAGTAATCCTCATTTTTCACAATGATCACATTTTCCTGAGGATTCCTGGAATCGTACTTGAAGGGGCCGGTCCCGATGGGATCCGTCTCCAACTCTTCATAATCCTTCGGCACGATGGCGGTGGTCATGTACGCCAAAAATTCCGTATTGGCCTCTGACAAATGGATCTCTACCGTCTTCTCATCCGGGATCTCCACACTCTCTACAATAGAATACGCCGATACCAATGGATCCCCATTTGACGTATCGGCGCATTTATCAATTGAATATTTAACATCCTCAGCAGTCACAGTGTTCCCATTGTGAAACTTCACGCCTTCGCGGAGTGTAAATGTATACACCTTCGCGTCCTCGGAAATCTCGTAGGATTCTGCGAGTGCTTCGATCAAATTACCATCACTGTCCGGCTTTACCAGACCTTCGTAAATGTTAAATAAAACCTCTTTTGTTCCTGCCGATACTGCTCTGTGTGGGTCAAGACTGTCGAGATCCTGGGAAATACCAACCTTGATACTTCCACCCTCGACCGGGTTTTTACTGTTTGGAAGCTCATTTTCCGTTGTAGACTCGGGCTCCTTCTTGTCACCTGAGCATCCGCTCAGTGCAACAGATACTGCCATCGTAAGCATCAAAAGAATACTTGTGATTCTTCTTTTCATGTTCTGTCTCCTTCTTCAAATAACCTTCATTATTAAATTGTCAATTTCATTTTAAAGTAAGAAACGCAGTTTGGCAAGTTTTTATTTGGGTACAATTTTATCTCCATATTTTCCGCAATGCAAAAACCCACCATTCCCTTGTTTCAGTTTCCCTTCATCCGATAATTTACTGAATTCATTTTCTATCCTGCTGATTATATCAACAGTTATACTCAACCGATGATGTCCGGGCAAAATCCGTTTTATACTTAGATATGGTACATCTTTAATAATTACAACTGTATCCAGCGTCAGAGATGGACAATTTTTCATGAAATTGGTCATATTTATCTTGAACATTTTGAAGGTGATTTTATGACATATAAGGAAAAAGAGGCAGAAGCCCTTTTTTGCTAAATACAGTATTGCGCCTCCACCATTAATTAATATTACAAATTGTAAATCCCCTTCGGGTATTGCTGACAATTTTTACGTTTGTCCGCACCCTCTCTTGTCATTATGCACAATTTTCCCCTCTCATTTCACAGCACTTTTCACATATTTTTCAAAACATCTTGACATCAATCATAAGCCGCCTTATAATGACACCTAGAAATTAGCTTGTATAAGTTCATGATCGGATGAGCGTGTCTACCAACTGCCGTAACAGTTGACTACAAGTCTTTGGGATACCCGAAGATTTTTAGTTGATTGTTACGGCAGTTTTTATGTTTCCATAAATTTGGCTGCCGACATGGGAAACGAAACCTGACACGTCTGTCATATGCATATTCCTTTGCGCACGGGATAGTGCAATACCATTCCTGAATCTTATCTGATCGGTATACTGACATACCGACGCAATTTCACACAGCAAAATTTAAACACGATTTATTTCAGTAAAAGTCCCCGCAGCAAGTTTCGAGGGAATAAATTTGGAGGAAAATCATGAGCAGTTTATTGATTAAAAATGCTTCTGCCATTGTAACCTGTGATAAAAATGATGCCGTATTAGAGGATTCCCATATCCTAATCGAGGACGGCGTCATTACATACATGGGCTGTGAGCCTAAGTCAGCGGACGAGACCATCGACGCTGCCGGCTGTATCGTCTATCCCGGATTGATCAACACGCACCATC
This sequence comes from Schaedlerella sp., assembly GCF_056796775.1. Taxonomy (NCBI): domain Bacteria; kingdom Bacillati; phylum Bacillota; class Clostridia; order Lachnospirales; family Lachnospiraceae; genus Schaedlerella; species Schaedlerella sp. The sequence goes on along the minus strand of NZ_JBQIKP010000011.1, from coordinate 56,896 downwards.
ACCTTTACCAGACGTTCAGCCGGAATCTGCCCCAGGTGCAGAATATGGAGCTGTTTGACTGGCTGACCACGCTCTACGAGATCTGGAAAAACCTGGACGGCGACATCATTTACCAAAGCTCCATAACCGGGATGGGCGAATTGTTAAAGACAGGCTGTACCACCTGCTTTGACCATCATTACGTCTTTCCCGGCGGCAATTCCGGGACGCTTCTGGAATCCCAGTTTGCCGCGGCACGGGAGCTGGGCATCCGGTTCTACGCATCCAGGGGAAGCATGGACCTGAGCAAAAAGGACGGAGGACTGCCGCCGGACAGCGTGGTTCAGACCGTGGATGAGATCTTAAAGGATTCCCGCAATGCGGTAGAAACATACCACGATCCGGCGCCGTTTTCCATGGAAATGGTGGCGCTGGCTCCCTGTTCCCCGTTCAGCGCCAGTGAAGATCTCTACCGTCAGTCCGCGATCCTGGCAAGGGAGCTGGGCGTGCGCCTGCATACGCATCTGTGCGAGACCATAGATGAGGAAAATTATGTACTTGGGAAATACGGAAAACGTCCGCTGTCCTATATGGCGGATATGAATTGGGTCGGAGACGACGTCTGGTACGCACACGGAATCCACTTTAATGATGAGGAGCTGGCGCTGCTGGCAAAAACCGGAACCGGTGTCGCGCACTGCCCCATCTCCAACATGAAGCTGTCCTCCGGCATCTGCCGGATCCCGGATATGCTGAGGCTGGGTGTTCCGGTTGGCCTGGCAGTGGACGGAAGCGCAAGCAACGACGGCTCCAATCTCCTGGAGGAACTGCGCACGGCATTCCTGCTGCACCGTCTTCATTCCAGCAAGCTGGCTCCCAGCGGATATGACGTGCTGAAAATAGCCACCAACGGCAGCGCAAAGGTGCTGGGCCGTGAGGACATCGGATCTCTGGAAACGGGAAAAGCAGGAGATCTGTTCCTGATCCGCAGAAACCGTCTGGAGCTGGTCGGCGCCGACCTGGATGTAAAGTCCATGCTCGGTACTGTCGGCATAAAGGGCGCAGTGGACTGTACCGTCGTAAATGGCCGGATTGTGGTGAAAAACGGGGAACTTGTAGGGATTGATGAGGAAAAAGAGATCCGCATCGGCCGAAAGCTGGTCAATGCTTACCTGAATGGGATCTGATCAAACGGTGTTACTATGAACAGCCAGGTAAAAATCAACAGGCAGATTCGCCAGGTACAGCTTGTGAGAAGCTGTTTGATGATTTTTACAGAGGAGGATATAAATTATGAGTGAAATCCAAGAGACGAAAAACAAAAAAGAAAGAGACCGTGAAATGGTCTACCAGCTTGACGGAAGACCAGGGCTTGCCACAGCAGTTCCGCTGGGCCTGCAGCATGTACTTGCCATGTTTACATCCAACCTGGCCCCCATCCTGATCATTGCCGGGGTCTGCAGCTTATCCGGCGCCGATACGGTCACCATGGTGCAGTGCGCCATGTTCGTATCCGGCCTGACCACATTTATCCAGTTATACCCATTGAGACTTGGAAAGAATTATCAGGTGGGAGCAAAGCTTCCCATCGTAATGGGGACCTCGTTTACCTTCGTCCCCACCGCCTCCGCCATCGGAGCGGCAGGCGGGATCGGAGCTGTCCTGGGCGGCTGCATGGCGGGAAGCCTGGTAGAAGTATTTATGGGCTTCTTCTACAAATATATCCGCCGCTTTTTCCCGCCCCTGGTCGTAGGCTGTACCCTGGTCACCATCGGGGTCAACCTGCTGGGGATCGGCGTGGATTATTTTGCAGGCGGGGCAGGCGCCGCTGGTTACGGCTCCCTGCAGAATCTCGGCGTGGCGTTCTTCGTGCTGGCCATTGTCATCCTGCTCCAGCGCTTTGGAAAGGGACTGGCCAAAAATTCCGCAATCCTGATCGGGCTGGTGGCAGGCTATGTTCTTGCCGCAGTTTTGGGGATGGTCGATACATCACCCATTGCGGATGCCAAATGGTTCGGCCTGCCTCTTCCGTTCCAGTTCCATCTGGAATTTCAGCTGCCGGCAATCCTCAGCTTCGCGGCGTTGTTTGTAACCTCCGGACTGGAAACCATCGGAAATACTTCCGGAATCACGATTGCGGGATTTGACCGGGAGGCAACGGAAAAGGAAACCTCCGGCGCCATTCTCGCAGATGCCCTTGGTTCCACGACGGCTGCCATCTTCAATGCGCTGCCGAACACTGCTTTCGGTCAGAACGCGGGAATCGTCTCCATGACTAAGGTGGTCAACAGATGGTGTATTGCAACCGGCGCGTTTATCCTGATGATATCCGGGTTTTTCCCGAAGCTGGGCGCTCTGTTTTCAGCCATCCCCAATGCGGTACTCGGCGGAGCGATCATTACCGTATTCGGCATGATCCTGATCAATGGGATCAAGATGATCTCCAAAGCAGGCTTCAGCGAGAGAAATATTCTCGTGATGGGACTGACTTTCGCATTCGGCATGGGCGTACCCGGACACCCGGAGGCTGTCGCACAGCTTCCGTCGGCACTGCAGTTCATCTTTAATGATCCTGTTACGGCAACCTGTATTATCGCGATCCTGGCAAATATCCTGTTCCCGCTTAAGGATGAGAGCGATATTGCGAAGGCTAAGGAAGCGATGCTTGGGTAAATCCGACTTGGGCGGGCCTGGCCTGGGCAAATCGGATTGGAACGTTTGTCCAAATGCATGGAACCTGCGGTTGTCGGTTTCTTTGCAGGCAATTGTGTAAAAAAGCAGCACATCCCCTCTGTAAATCCAGAAGAGACGTGCTGTTTTTTTCGTATTTCCAGTCAGGATCTGCCGCAAACGAATGCTATACAAATAGCACAGGATAAATTTGTAGATGATTTTGCGACAGTTCCATCGTTTCACTCATTACTTTACCGGAAGAAATTCAGGCTGATATGCCCCGGCCGCGATCATCCCGGCCAGTGCTGCCCCATATGCCGCTTCTTCCTTTTGCTCTGCCAGCTCCAGCCGCATGGAAAATCGTTCGGCCATGATCTCCTGCAAATGCCGGTTCCTGCGCAGCCCGTTTCCCGAAGCGATCATCGTCTTTTTTTCTCCGGCGATCCCCTTTTCCATTTTCAGGTACATCTGATACAGTTCATCGGCCATTCCCTCCAGGACGCCTCTTGTCAGGGCGCCGGGCGTAAAATTTTCCGTTCCGATATTTCCAATGCTTCCCTTAAGCTCCGGGCAGTCTCTCGTCCCGGAAAAACGGGTATCTACGTTTAGCCTTTCCTGCCCTTCCTCTTCTGTCTCCAGCAGATGCTCCATCATGCGGTAGGGATCCACATCCTCCGCGCCCATTGCCTTTCCTGTCTGTCTGAAAAAATCTGCCAGAAGCGCATAGGCTCTGCCGCCGCACAGGGAGGAACCGCAAAGGATACAGCTATCCTTGATGAACAGCCTTGTTTCCACCCCTTCTGCCGCAAAGTATTTCTCGGAGTAAACAGATACCTGGCCGCCGGTTCCCATGTTCACCAGAATAGAGTTCCGGACATTTCTCACAGAGCCAAAGAAACTCGCCTGATTGTCGCCTGTCGCGACGCAGACCGGAATTCCCCGGCAGTTCCCCAGAATCCGAAATTCATCCGTCACTTCCGGAAGCATTCCGCAATCCAGATTCAGATTGTCAAAGACCTCTTTTTGAAAGCGGCATTTCCGGACATCATAAAGCCCAAGCCCCGCCGCATTTCCTGCGTGGAGCAGCGGGCTATTTCTCTCTGTCAGCACCATTCCCAGATAATCCGCGATCGTGCACAGGCTGACCGCCGTCTCAGGCACCAGCCCTGCCATACTGTTGTAGATATGGGTTGCCATCCCGTAACCGGTATATAGCTTAACACCATATGTCTCTTCCAGCATCCCGCAGACACTTCTGCCGGCCCCGCATGGTATATTTCCTCTTCCATCCTGCCAGGTATATAAAGGGCTGACATGCCGGCCTTCCTGATCCGTATAGACGATTCCGTGCATCTGTCCCGTCAGTCCGATCACTCCGATATCTGGATATTCTTTCAGGATATCCTCCAGCAGTTCTTCGGACTTTCTCAGGATCACCGCCGGGTCCTGAAGCTTTTCCCAGGGATTTTCGGTTTCTATAAAGCTGCCGTTGCTGATCGTAAAGGATTTTTCCACCCTTCTTGAATCGCTCTCCGCAACGACCGCACTGATCGTTGTGGTCCCGATGTCAATTCCTATCGCTCTCATGATGTACCTCCGTTTTTCCGAGCGCGCACTCCCGAATCAGGAAGCACACCTTACCTTGCATTTCTTTTTCCAGCAGGCGATTCCATATTTGATAACCGTATCCATGCCGTCTTCTATCAGCTTTGCGGCATATTCCTTTTTTTCAATCTGTCTCAGGGCCTCTTCACAGCCCGCCTCCAGGTCTCCATTATCCGAATACTTGATCTCGATCACGATCCCTGTCTCTTTTTCTCCTCCTGCCTCCACCAGTATATCGCTGTATCCTATCCCGGATTCTGCGTTAGAGCTGATTTCCCACTCTCCTCGGTAGCTTAATAAACCTAAAAGTATGCCGTGATAAAAATTTTCTTTTTTTTCCTTTTGTACTGCTGTATCCCGAATGCTGATCGTTTTCTTCAGATAAATATTAAACTGCTTCTCTATGGTGTCTGGATCCGCTTTGACAAACGCATCGCAAAATGCGTCTAATTTCATTTTATCTTTTCGTGTCTCATCATGAAACCAGTCCTGTATCTGTTCAATAAATATTTTTCGTATTTCCTGATTCGGTATGACCAATTGGTATATGCCTTCTTTTGCTTTTCCGCGTTTCGTCAGATACCCGGCAGTAAAAAGTATGCTCCAAACATGATCCACACTTCTGTACAGATCACGATATGTCAGTTCCTGTCTGATCTTTTTTCCTATGCTTTCCCCGCAGATCAGCTGCTCAATTTCCCTGCGGGTATTCTGACCGGCCATCTGCAGGAATTTTCGGATAATTTCATTGCCGCTTGTATTCATCCAGAAAGCCTGCGGTTCTGCGTCCGGTTCGGACATCAGCAGATCAACATAATTAATCACATCCCATGGACAGTATACATCTGCATTTCCAATACTATAACCATCATACCATTCTTTCACTTTCCGGTATGCATCCTCTACCCCATAGAATTTAAGAATCGCTCTCACTTCCTGGTCTGTGAAGCCAAAGTATTCATGGAACCGGACATTTGTAACCGAGAATACTTTAAAATTATTCAAGCCTGTAAAAATACTTTCTTTTGCAATCCGCAGACATCCTGTTAATATGGCAAACTTAAGGCTTTCATTTCCTTTCAATGCCCGGCTGAACATATTTCGTATCAAGCTGACCATCTCATCATAATAGCCTCCCTGATCCGATTTATCCAGCGGAACATCATACTCATCAATCAGCAGGATCACTTTTTGTCCATAATGCTTACAAAGAAGCCGGGACAGAATCCAAAGGCTGCTCCTGAGCACTTCCTCGGACATGATAAATCCCTGCTGCCCCTTCGGATCAATCTTGATCAACTGCGCATACTGCTTTTTTTCCTCTTCCGTAAGCCGGCTGCTCTCCATCAGAAATGAAAATCTAAGCGCCTCATTTCCAACCACAGAACACAATGCGTCTTTTGCACCTTCATAATCTCTGGCTTCCGTATCCTTCAAAGTAACGGCAATGACCGGGAACTTTCCCATAAACTTCTGGCACAGCTCTGATTCTTTCGCAATCTCCAATCCGTCAAAAAGCGTACTGTCGCATCCATACTCAAAGAATGCTTTCAACATATTCATATTCAGCGTTTTTCCGAATCTCCTTGGGCGGGTGAACAGATTCACTTCCCCCCAATGATTCAATAACTCTGTTATCAATCCAGTTTTATCCACGTAGTAAAAATTTTCTGTCCGAAGTTTTTCAAAATTATCAATACCGACCGGCAGCTTTTTCATATCTTCTCCTGTTCCATTGTAGTCATACTTATGAAATGTCTCCATACAGTTTCTTAGCTTAAACAGTATTTTAGCATTATCAATTCAGCTGTGCAATGAAATTATTGATTTTATCTTGTCCGAAACATCAGGCAGGTTACAGGTCACACCTTGACCAGGCGTGCCCTGTAACTCAGGCAGTCTTTCTATATGACCTGCCTGATGTTTTGAGTCTGCTATTTTTTAATCCCAGATAATGAACTTCATAAATCTTTTTGCCGCATTGAACACTTTTGCGGACAAATATGCCTTTGCAAGTTTTTTCTTGGAATAGCACCAGACCGGATTTTCTTTTGTTTTATCTGTCAGGAATCTGGTAAAGAACTGTTCCCAACTGGCATATTCACTACTTCCGATATATTCTTCCGGCTGCTGAAGGATTGATATACTATTGATTTGCCGAAGCACATTCTATATGTTTTCATTCAGCATCAATAATAATGTTTTCACGCCCCCTGATAACCGCTCAGGCGGAATTTGTCCCAGAACCGGGCTGTTGATACATTCTCCGCTCAAAACTTCTGAATCGTCAATATCCCGTATCATCTCTTTTGCAAGTTCGGAATCAAACCACTCCGGCTCATACGTATTATTAAAATAAACGCTTGTATTATAAGCATAGTATTCAGCCGGGATGTGACACGAAACCACTACGCTTCGATCGTAACCTCCCCAAATGCTTTCAAAAACTGCTTCCTCCCATACCCCGCGAACTCTACTTCCACCATCATCTCATCTTCCGACACCAGGATTCCCTCCCCATACTTCGGGTGTCTTGCATGCTTCACGGCTGTTTTCTTCTCTTCCTCCTGCTCTCTTTTATCCCGGATCTGTTCCTGAACCTCCCGGCGGAGCCGCTGCAGATTACTCCTCTTCTCCCCCTCACCGCGCAACTCCTCCCACTCCAGGAGGTGAGGCGGGAGCATCCGCAGATACCGGCTGTATTCCCCGGAAACCCTGGGCTCTCCCGGGTTGGTATAGTAGGACAGTTCCAGTTCATCCTTCGCCCGGGTCATCCCCACGAAGAACAGTCTCCGCTCCTCTTCCTCCTGCTCCATACTCTGGCTGTGAAGCGGGATCAGCCCCTGGTTCATCCCGATCAGGAATACAGTCTCAAATTCCAGCCCTTTTGATGCATGCAACGTCATCAGCTTCACAGTATCTCTGAGAAAAGTAGCATTCCCGATTTCATCATGATTTCCTGTAAAATCACTCTCTTCCGTTTCTCCATCCCCGCTCAGCAGATTCACCCCATACAGCGCCGACCGATTCACAAATTCCCTGGTTCCATCAATCAGTCCGCAGTCTTTTTCTCTGCAATATCGGCAGATTTTTTCCAGAAGCTTTAACACCAGCTTTTCATCCTCGTAATAGGAAGATGCCGTCGGATGTAGCGCTTCCTTCAATCCAAAATACGCAAATACCTCCGCTGCCCCGGGAACTGTTTCGCTTTTCTTCCATTCTTCCTGCTCCTGAAACTCCATCATCCTCCGGTACAGCAGAACACTGTCCCGTTTTTGTTCCTGAATGATCTTCTTCGCTTTCGCCCGGGTACACTTTTCCCCGTACTGCGGATCGGCAAGCACATCCATCCCCACCTGCCCATCCGCAGGATTGACAGAAAACCGCAGCACCCTGATCAGCCAGTCCAGTACCGGAATATCCCTGACAGTCTTCCGTACAGATACTTCATAGGGGATCTGCTGCCTCTCAAATACCTTTTCCAAAATCTCCGACTGTTTCTGCAACCGGTAAAATACCGCGATCTCACCGTATGCCCTGCCGCTGTCATGAAGCGCGCAGATCCGCTCCGCCAGGTATTCCGCCTCCTGAAATGGATCATAGTGGTTCTTTACAATGATCTTTTCCCCTGTCTCCCGGCTGCTCTGGATTCCTGTGCCGGACTGCAGGAATCGGTTTGCCGCTTCCAAGATGGATGCGCTGGAACGGTAATTGACAGGAAGGGACAGCTCCTTTGCCTGAAAACGATGTTTCAGAAGATAGAACATATTCTCCCCCGTTCCCCGCCAGCTATAGATCACCTGATTCGGATCGCCCACCGCAAACAGTCTGGTATCTTTCTCTTTCAGGGCTTCCAGAAATTCAATCTGCAGCGCATCGCTGTCCTGTACTTCATCCACGATGATCCATTGCGGATGCCAAAGCGATGCCGGCTTTTCCCCATATTCCCCCGGCAATTCCTTTGTCCGTCCTTCCCTGGTATATGACATTTCCTTTTCTGATACAGGATTCCCCGTTCTCCCGGCCAGCAGCAATTTTGTGCACACCCGCAGCAAATCGGAAAAAGACATTTTATTCTGCTGCTTCTTTTCCGCTTCCAGCAGCGGATACAGCAAAAACAGATCGTCCTTATATCTGCTGCTTTCCTTGCCCCGCAGATATCCCTGATACTCCTGCTCCAGACGTTTTTTCAATCGGTTCTTGTACTTCACCTTCAGCTTTTGCGCCGCGATCACCTCCGCCGCCAGATCCGCCTCTTCATCCGGACTGATCACCGTGAACTCCCGGTTCCATCCCATCTGCTCCACGGGAAGTTGATTTTTCAGCAAATGCAGCGCCACACTGTGAAATGTACCGAATCCCCGCACCTGCTCCCCGGACAGGCCGTTTTCCTTTTTTCTCAGCCTGCCGATGATCTCATCCGCCGCCTTATTGGTAAACGTCAGAACAACCATCTCTTCTAACGGAACCGATCTTTCATAATGCAGATACAGGATTTTCGCGATCAGCACCGTGGTCTTCCCGCTGCCCACATTGGCATTCACAACACAAGACGGCGACTCGTCCAGCACCGCTTCCATCTGATATGGATTCAGATGCTTCCACTCTTCTTTAAAATCTGTCTTCATCAATTCTCGATTCTTTCTTTTTTTCTACATCAACAAGTAAGAAATCTTCCCTGCCTGCGTTCATACCAATCCCCGGCACAAACAATCATATTTTCATATAATGTCTCTGCAGCTTTTCCTTTCGCTTTTTGTTCTCTTCTGTATTCTCCTCCGCAGTCACTTCCACCTTCATATCAGTTGGACACTGTGCATGCCTGCGCAGTATGCTTTCTATTTCCTGCATATTTTCTGATTCCTGCAACCATGTTTTATAGAATGCGTTCTCAACCGTCAACACCAAGCAATGCCCGGACACTTCCACACGTTTTACGGTCTGCAGGAAGGCCGCGCCGTCTTCTCCATTTTGCGCCGCATTTTCGCAAAGCTCTGCCCATTGTTCCGGCAATTTTGAAAATGCATATTCTTTTCGAACGATCGGCCGCTCCTTCTCCACATATTTCCCGCCGTACTGAGGCGGTTCGCTCTTTTCTTTCAGATTTTTCAGCCCCCACAGTACCATGTTCTTGTCCAGGCTGTAATCCCCCACGCAGGCAGGACAGCCATTTTCACAGGCGCACCCGCTGACCATGCGGATGGCATTGTCAATGATCTGCGGCACCAGATCATAAATTTTTTCCGAATATCCCAGGCCGCCCTCATACCTGTCATAGATATACAGCGCAGCCTGCTGCCCGAACGCATTCGGCTCCTGAGAATGCGCCGGGCCGGACTGATATCCCTCCTCAGATTTTGTATTCAGAGGCATGATCTCATTGTCCAGGCTCGCTGCTTCTTTCGGCGCACGTTCATTTCCGGCATCTCCGGAGTCCTCCCGGAGCATCACGCCGCTGGAGATCACTGCGTCAATGTCCTCCCGTGCCGTCATTGTAACCATCATAGCCGCATTCTTTATGGCATGGAAAATGCCTTCGAAATGGTCATTCAGCACCATCTCCCCAGCCGCGTTCGGCAGCAGCAGGCTATGGTACACTTCGATCACATTCTGAGGAATCTCCATCCAGGTACTCTCGGTATCATAATCCTTCTGCAGGACCTCCGGAAGCTGCACATATCCCAGGTTCTGATGATTATGGAACTGCAGCTTCTTGAACATGCAGATCATTTCATTGATATTGATGTCCCCAAAATGTACCCGCATCCGCCCAAATTCCGTCTCTTCAAATACCTGCAGGATCTTCGTATCCATTTCCCCGGCCGGAACCGTATAGTAATTTCCGGAAAATGGGACGGCTGCGGCAGTCCGGCTGACCAGATCCAGCGTCAGCACCTCGTAAAGCGCTCCCTCATGCATATAGACCGCCCCCGGATGCAGTTCGTGATAGGCCTGGGATTCGTCCATTTCCGTGATCACTCTTGAACCGGATGGCTCTCGTATCTGCTGTCCGGATTCCCCGCTTTCATCCAGGATCAGCTTAAACCGCGTCTGATCCATATTCCGCAGGCTGTAATCCCCTGCCGGAAATGCCGGTCCGGCCCAGGCGAAGCGTCCCGAAATCGATTTGACCTCTTCCGCGTTCAGCAGCACCGGAAGGATCTCCCCCAAGTCCGGAAACAGTCCGATATCATCCATCGTCAGCGGCATTTCCGCCGCAGCCGCACGGACATGGGACAGCTCGATCAGCAGATTGTTCGGATCCACAATGGCATTTTCGCTCTGCATGGAAAAGAGCCATTCCGGATCGACCGCAATGTACTGGTCAAAGGGCTGGTTCGCAAGGATCAGATAGTTGACACATTTTTCCCCGTTTCTCCCGGCCCGCCCGGTCTGCTGCCAGAAGGAAGCCCGGGTTCCCGGATAGCCGGCAAGCACCGTGGAATCCAGCTTCCCAATGTCGATACCCAACTCCAGCGCATTGGTCGAGACCAGTCCGGACAACTCCCCTTCCAGCATCTTCCGCTCGATTTCCTTTCGTTCCAGCGGCGTATATCCGCCCCGGTAGCCCGCAATCCGGCTGCTTCCTTCGTTCCCCAAAAATTCAGCCATATCCAGCTTGTCCCTGGTTTCCTTTAAAATGACCTCCACATTTCTCCGTGATCTCGCAAACGCAATGAAATTCCGCTCGTTTTCCACCAACCGGCAGACCACCTCCGACGCAATGGACGAAGCCGACTTTCTCCCGTATATCTTGTCATGGGAGCCCTTGATCAGGGGAGGCTGAATGATCCGATATTCCTTTTCCGGAGCCGGAGAACCATCCTGATCGATCAGCGCAAACGAGGCCCCGCAGATCAGTTCCGCCAGTTCCACCGGATTTGCAATGGTAGCCGAGCTGCAGAGAAACTGCGGCGCGGACTGATAATAATTGCAGATCCGTTTCATACGGCGGAAGAGATTGGTCAAGTGTGCGCCGAAGGCACCCCGGTAGCTATGCAGTTCATCGATCACTATGTATTTCAGATTGGAAAAAATAAAATCGAATCCGTATTTGCTGTGGTTCGGAAGAAACGCAGAGTTCAGCATTTCCGGATTGGTCAGGATGATATTGGCACTTTTGCGGATCCGGCTGCGCTCTGCCGGCGCAGTGTCTCCGTCGTATACCCCTGCCGAGATCCGCCCCGGGCCGAAGTATTCCAGGATCGGCTGTATCGCCCGGTACTGGTCGCTGGCAAGCGCCTTGGTGGGATAGATAAACACCGCTCTTGTCAGCGGGTTTTCCAGGATCCGCTGCAGAACCGGCAGGAGGAAGCTGAGTGTCTTTCCGCTGGCGGTTGAGGTTGTGATGACTGCGTTTGCGCCGCCCATAGCTGTCTCATACATCTCCGCCTGGTGGATATAGAGCCGGGGGATGCCGCGTGTATTCAGATATTCCCGAATCTCCCTGCACAGAGAATCCGGAAAATCCGCATAAGCGGCAGATTTTTCCGGGATGATCTTTCTGTAGATTGTCAGGTTGTCCATCGCTGTTCCTCCCCTTATTCTCGCCCAACGTCATTTTACAATTCCCTGTTCTACCGGTGCAATCGGATATTTCCCATAGTCTTTATCCTTATTCCATTCTTCTATGGAAACAACATCCAGCTTTTCTATCAGCTTTCTGCCATTTCCTATCTTCTCCTGGAGGGCAAACGGCAATTCCAGCTTCAACCTGTTACGCAGCCTTTTACGCATTGTTACATCTCCATTTGGAAATTCCAGAATATAAACATACGATACCGGCTTTGTCTTATCCAACAGCCTCAAATAATGCAGCGAATCATAAAATTTCCGTATGGCAACAGAAACCTTTTTATCCTCCATTGGATTAAATGCTCCCGGATTCACCGCTCCCGAAATATTCGCATTTTTATATTCTACTAAAAGAATCTCTGTGCTGTTTTCAATCACAAAATCCACATCATTGATATGTAAACCTGCTTCATAATAATCTCCGTGCATCTGATCGGAAGCCCATACAGCATCGGTACAGTCAATGCCGTATACGCCATTCTCTTCCACAAATATTTTCGACATAATATCCTCACTGTTCATACACTTCATCCAGAAGCTTATTGTCGGCAATCATAATATGATTCGGTCCCAGTTCTTCCATTCTATATGCTGATCTGCTGTATATCTCATTGCCATATTTTTCCTGCTCAAGGTATAATTTCTGCAGTGCACCGGGCAATTCCGAACTTCCTCTATACAGATTATGGAACATAACCTGTTCTTTTTCCGTGCGCCGGATTTCCAAATATTTTGCAAAATTGTAATTATGCGTTGCCGCAAAAATCTGAACTCCATTCTTCTGTAATTCCAATAATATTTCAGCAACAAGCGGGTACAATTCCGGATTCAGATTTGCCTCCGGTTCGTCCCACAGAAGAACTGTACCGCTTTCCAACAGGCCGTTCCGGATCAGCTTCCATAATAGGCCTAGTTTCCGCAGTCCCTCTGCTTCAAGAGAAAAATCAATCTTTCGCCCATCCTTTTTTACCACATAGAAGGAATCCTCTTCCAGAATCACCGTACCGTCAATCGCATCACTTATTTTATTCAGGATGCCGCTCATAGCAGCCGGAATTTCTCGTGTTTCCGGCAGCGATGCATTTACAATAATGTCAACCTGTGTACCGTCAAAGGGCATACTGTATTTTTGATTCATAGCCAGAAAGCCTTTGGAATGGGAAAGCATTTCCGTTGTCGGGATAAATACGGATTGGATATTGAGTCCCAGCCATTCGTCATAATGGAAAATCCCGTTATGAGAAAGGCTGTCCTCAAAACTGTGCTCTCCGTCAGAAATCTTATAATAACAAAAATCTTCCTTATTCGTCGTGTTCTTTAACGCTTCGTTATCTTTCAGTTTATCTGAGAAAAAATGCAGCAAACGATTTGTCTTTCTTTCATCCGTCTGTTCATTGGACCATTGGGTGGCTGCATAGATCATCTTAAGCAATGTGGTCTTTCCCACTCCATTTTCGCCGATCAAAACATTGATTCCATCGCAAAATTCCAGTTGGAATGCATCGCGGAGCACATCCCCTGCTTTTATTCCGGTCTTGCAATCATCATTCTGATTTCTCCACTGCCGTCTAAATACCATAACATTCATGACTTCGATTGACTTAATTGCCATATATACCAGCCTCCATCTGTTTCCCAGAAACTGTTGGGAAATATCTTAATATCTGTGTAAATACATTGCTGTTCATATAGTGTCGTACACTCGCCGCACGGCATCCGGCCAGAGTGTAAACAATAACGTAAATACGGAGCAGATATTAAAATTATATCATATGCCTCCCCGCTTGTGTGAAAATATTTTGTCATTCAGAAAAAGTCCATCTGCCCTCTCCGCCCCATCACTGCATTGACCAGATGCCATACAGCGAATGCACGGCACCGTGTCAACCTGATCAAGATTTCTGCGGGAACTCCCCGTCCACCGCCGTCTGCGCCGGCCCGTCGATCAGTCTTCCCCGATAGTCAAACCTGGATCCATGGCACGGGCAGTCCCAGCTTTTCTCATCCGGGTTCCAGGTCAGCTGACAGCCCATGTGGGGACATTTTACGGACACTGCAAATACCTGACCATCCTCCGCTTTATAGACTCCAGCCTTTTCCCCGTGGTACTCTACCACCCCGCCGTGTCCCGGTTTTAACTGATCCAGCTTTTCCTTCGGAGGAATCAATTTTTGTTTCAATAAATTCGCTGCCGCATAGGTTCCTTCCGTAAGAAAGGGTTTCGCGGACGTCACAGGATGAAGTCTCTGGGAAGAAAATACCTCCCCGCATGGATTTTCCCGTCTGCAGATCTGATCTGTGAGCAGCACAGCGGCGGCCATAGACGAAGTCATCCCCCACTTTCCGAATCCGGTTGCTACAAACCAATCCTCCGTCTTCCTTCCAAACTGCCCGATATACGGAATCCCGTCCAATGTCATACAGTCCTGCGCGGACCATGGGATCACACTTTCTTCTTTGTTCCAGCACTTTTCCGGCCAATACATTTCCGCCTGATGTAGCAGAAATTCATACTGCCCTCCCATGGGATTTTCCCCGGTCCTGTGGTTTCCTCCTCCCAGCAGCAGCATGTCCCCGGCAGGCCGGAAGGACAGCCCGTCCCGGTCAATGCCAAGGTACATCCCATGCAGGGTCTGCGCTTCTTTCAATGCCAGAACATAACTCCGTTCCTGGTGCATCCGCAGGAAATAATACCCGGGCCGGTTGACAAATGGATAATGGCAGGCGAATACTACCTTTTCCGCCTCCACGGTCCCCCTGCTTGTTGTCAAAAGGTGCGGCTTCATCCGCAGCACCTTTGTTTTCTCATAAACCTGGAGATTTTCCGCAATGGCCTGGAGAAATTTCAGCGGATGAAAGCATGCCTGGTCATAACAGAACAGAGCTTCCTCCACTGCAAACGGAAGCTCTGTCCTTTTTTTCAGTTCTACAGGCAGCCCCAACTCCTTTGCCGCATAGTATTCGTCCCGCAGCGTCCTGCCGTTTTCCTTCGTATACAGACAGGCAGGACATTCCTCCCAGTCGCAGTCGATCTTATATTTATCAATCAGGATCTTGTACCTCCTGATCGCCTCCTGATTGATCTTTGCGTATTGCTCCGCCTGTTTTTTGCCTGCGCATTTCATAAGCTTCTGGTAGATCAGGCCGTGCTGTGACGTCACCTTTGCCGTTGTATGCCCGGTCTGTCCGCTCCCGATCCGGTCCGCCTCCAGAACGACGCACTGCCGCCCGCTCTGCTCCAGAAAATGAGCCGTCAGTATCCCGGCCAGCCCGCCTCCTACGATTGCAATATCCGTGCTGATATTTCCAGGCAGCTCCGGCCTCGCCGGTATGGCTGTGGACCGCTGCCAGATTGATTCCCTATGCATGCCGCTGCACCTCTCTTATATGATCGTCTGTTGCCATCTTCCATTTGGAACTGCCAGCCTCACAGCAGATCAAATGGAATAGTATAAAATCCTCTATCATGATCGGCTGACAGCCTTTCCGTTTAGCATGCGCGGATTTCCATAAAATATGTCACTGAAACTGTAAAAATTCAGCCTGTATGGTTGAATGTACTAACAGGATCGTGCCATATGAATATCCATTCGTAAGCACCGTGAAATTCCTTGTTGAAATCCTGTGAACAGCTGTACTATAATCTAAGAGGAATATTGCTGATCGCAGTCCGTACAAAAAAACAGGGAGCTTAACTATGATAAATTATACATTTGCCAGAGAAATTTTTGAATCCTACTTAAATGATTATGACCGCACGGATGACAAGGTTCGTTTAAAGATCATCCATACCTACGGCGTTGTGGGGCAGGCCGCAGGTATTGCCCGGCGGATGCGGCTTTCCGATGAAGATACAGAACTGGCGAAGCTGATTGCCCTCCTCCATGATCTGGGCCGTTTTGAACAGCTTCGGCGTTTTGACAGCTTCGAGCCTGATACGATGGATCATGCGGCCTATGGAGTGCAGGTGCTCTTTGAGGAACACATGATCCGAAAATTCCTGCCGGAAACCACCTGGGATCCCATTATCCGTACTGCCATTGCAAAGCACAGCGATTACTGTCTGTCCGGTGTAACCGAAACCAGGACTCTGCTCCACGCCCGGATCATCCGTGACGCAGACAAACTGGACAACTGCCGGGTAAAGCTGGCCGATGCCACGGAAACATTTCTCGGAGCTTCCCCGGAAGAAATCGGGGCACAGGAGATCACTTCCGCGATCTATGCTTCTATATTCCGAAACCAGTGCATCCTCTCCGCGGACCGCAAGACTCTGATGGATTATTGGGTCTCGTATATTGCCTATTTTTTTGATATTAACTTTCGGGAAAGTATGGATATCATTGTAGAAAATGATTATATCTCCAGGATCATCCGACGGATTCCCTATTCGAATCCGAACACGGCGAAACAGATGAATGAGATTGAACATTATGTAAAAAACTATGCGGAAAGATTTTCCTAACCTGGAGAAACCAGAAAAGTTCTTAAAAAGATTTCCAACTGCAGGGTTGGAAATTTTTTTGCCGCTTTGTGCAAGAAATTGCTTCTAAACTGAAACTGCGCTTTCGTCACGTATAGGAACGGTGTTCCGAATATCAGCATATCCGGAACACCTCATGATCAAAAAAATATGGAAATCATCGGATCTCCCCACAGAACCGCGGCAGCCATGCCCGCACACAGGAACGGTCCGAATGCGATCCGGGTCTTTCGGTCTGCTTTTTTTATGAATAGCCGCCAGCTCCCATACGCCGCCCCCAAAAATACCGCAATCCCCAGTGCCAGCAGGCTGTATCTCCACCCCAGGAATACACCGCAGGCCGCCATGAGCTTTATATCCCCTCCGCCGAAAGCTCCCGGTACACACAATGTAAGCACCAGAAGCAGAAGGCTGGCGGAACACATGCCAAACAGCCGGTCCGGCAATCCGATCTCCGGAAAAAGAGGAATGGATAACAGACTGACACCCAATACGGCAAGCACAAGCTTATCCGGGATTGTCCTTGTTTTTCCATCAATCCATGCCGCTGCCGTCAGCACACCAAAAAACAGACACAGTATCACGGCTCTTCCCGCAGGATTCCATCGCTGTACAAACAGATCTGTATTTAAAATAAAATGATTGATCAAACGTAATTCTCCCTAAGCTCTCCAAAATCATTCCGCCAGCGTCCGGAACAGCCCCTTCACAGTCGGATAGATCTGACGGAACTTCTGATACCGCTCCTCATACTTCGCCACAAGCTCCGCCTCCGGCTCCACGGTATCTACCACCTTCACAAGCTTCTCTGCCGCTTCCTCCACACTGCTGTATTCTCCGCATCCCACCGCAGCCAGGATTGCGCCGCCGTATCCCGGGCCTTCCTCGCTTTCGATCACATCCACCTTCAGATTCATTACATTTGCAATGATCTTCTTCCAAAGCGGACTCTTTGCGCCGCCGCCGCAGATCTTGGTGCGCTCAATCCGAATCCCCAGGCTCCGGGCCACCTCCAGAGAATCCCTCAGTCCGAATGCCACGCCTTCCAGAACCGCCTGAGTCATATCCCCCCTGGTGGTATCCATGGTCATTCCGATAAAAGTCGCCCTTGCCTGCGGGTCATTATGCGGGGAGCGTTCTCCCATCAGATAAGGCAGATAGAACACCTGGTTCTCTCCCAGCTTTTGGATTGCTTCCTGCTCCTTTGCGTACTCCGTGGTTTTCAGGATCTCATCCATCCACCACTTGTTGCAGGATGCGGCGCTCAGCATACAGCCCATCAGATGATAATGTCCGTCCGCATGGTCGAAGGAATGAAGCGCATTGTTGGCATCCACTCCGAAGGACTTGCTGGAAATAAAGATGGTCCCGGAGGTTCCCAGGGAAATGTTGCACATCCCATCGCCCACGGTTCCCGTTCCTACGGCTGCAGCCGCATTGTCTCCGGCCCCGGCAATGACCTTCACCTGCTCCGGCAGACCGAGTTCCTTGGCAAGCTCCTCCTTTACCGTGCCGACCGCTTCATAGCTTTCAAACAGCTTCGGAAGCTGTGCCTCCGTGATTCCGCAGATCTCCATCATTTCTTTTGACCAGCAGCGGTTCTGCACATCCAGAAGCAGCATGCCGGAGGCATCCGAATAATCCGTGCAATGTACGCCGCTCATCCGATAGGCAAGATAATCCTTGGGCAGCATGATCTTTACGATCTTTGCAAAATTTTCCGGTTCCTTTTCCTTCATCCAGAGGATCTTCGGTGCCGTAAATCCTGCAAATGCGATATTTGCCGTATATTCCGACAGCTTCTCCTTTCCGATCACCCCATTCAGATAATCCGTTTCCTTTCCTGTCCGTCCGTCATTCCAGAGGATCGCCGGACGTATGACCTGATCCCGCGCGTCCAATACGACCAGTCCGTGCATCTGTCCGCCGAAGCTGATACCTGCAATCTGGCTCTTATCGCAGTCCCGGATCAGTTCCTTGATTCCGCTGACAGACTGTGCATACCAGTCCTCCGGATTCTGCTCCGACCAGCCCGGATGCGGAAAATACAGCGGATACTCCTTCGAAACGATATTGTGGATCTTGCCCTTTTCGTCCATAAGAAGCAGCTTCACAGCCGAGGTGCCAAGATCTACTCCGATATATAACATCTGTTTTTCCTCTCTTTCTCCTGTCTGCAGAAAGCCTATGAGACACAGCATTTCTGCATACGATGATATGAAAGCGTGCCTGAATCCTGTTCAAACACGCTCTGAAAATAATCTCCAACTGCAGGTTGGATACTTCAAAGAGCCTCCAACCGTACAGTTGGAAATCTTTTTGTCCTGCTTCTTATTTCCACGGATTCTCTGTCGGATAGCGTACTCCCGCAGGCTGGTTATATCCGATTTCTTCTACCGGTACCCCGATATACTTAAACACCTCAAACAGCGGTTTTCCATAATTGCCGAATGCCACCGCGCCGTGATGCGGATAATTGCCCTCGATCAGAACATGGCGGTAGAATCTGCCCATCTCCGGGATCGCGAATACACCGATCGCGCCGAAGGAGCGGCTTGCTACCGGAAGCACCTCGCCCTGTGCAATGTATGCGCGCAGCTTGTTGTCCGCAGTGCTCTGCAAGCGGTAGAATGTGATGTCGCCGGGCTTGATATCGCCTTCCAGAGTTCCCTGCGTCACTTCCTCCGGGAGAGACCTTGCCATGATGAGCTGGTATCTCATCTCACAGAAGGACAGCTTGCTGGATGCCGTATTGCCGCAGTGGAAGCCCATGAAAGTATCCTTGTGGGTGTAGGAATACTTTCCTTCAATCTCTTCCTTGTACATATCTGCCGGAACGTTGTTGTTGATATCCAGCAGCGTTACCGCATCCTGGCTAACCACGGTTCCGATAAATTCGCTCAACGCCCCGTAAATATCTACCTCGCAGGATACCGGGATCCCCTGTGCGGTCAGACGGCTGTTCACGTAGCAGGGTACGAATCCGAACTGGGTCTGGAACGCCGGCCAGCACTTGCCTGCAATCGCCACATATTTGCGGTAGCCCTTGTGGTCCTTGATCCAGTCCCTCAATGTGATCTCATACTGCGCCAGCTTTGCCAGGATCTCCGGCTTCTTATTGCCTGCGCCCAGCTCTTCTTCCATTTCTTTTACAACAGCCGGAATCCTTTCGTCTCCCGCATGCTTATTGAATGCCTCAAACAGATCCAGCTCGGAATTTTCCTCAATCTCCACGCCCAGGTTGTAAAGCTGCTGGATTGGAGCGTTGCATGCCAGGAAATTCAGCGGACGGGGTCCGAAGCTGATGATCTTTAAGCTGCTCAGACCAATGACCGCCCTTGCAATAGGACGGAATTCCGCGATCATATCCGCACATTCCTCCGCAGTCCCGATGGGATATTCCGGAATATACGCCTTTACACCGCGCAGCTTCAGATTGTAGCTGGCATTGAGCATACCGCAGTAAGCATCCCCTCTTCCCTGGATCAGGTTGCTCCCTGTCTCCTCCGCGGCGGCTACAAACATCTTCGGTCCGTCAAAATGCTTTGCAAGCAGGGTCTCAGAAATCTCCGGTCCGAAGTTTCCAAGGTATACTGCCAGAGCGTTGCAGCCTGCTTTTTTGATATCCTCCAGAGCCTGTACCATATGGATCTCACTTTCCACGATACAGATCGGACATTCATAGATATCCTCTTCCCCATATTTTGCCTTATAAGCCTTCATCAAGGCTTCCCTTCTGGATACGGACAGGCTCTCCGGGAAACAATCTCTGCTCACTGCTACAACACCGATTTTCAATTCTGGCATATTCTTCATAATATGTACTCACCTTTCTTTTTTATTGATATCTGCCCGAAACTGTCCATAAACAGCTTCCTGGCTGCTCTGAACAGCCACGGCAGCTCACCATACAGTCACAAAAACAACATCCGATCTCTCATACCCGAGGACACCCCATTATGGCTATCCGGCCGGTTCACAAGGTATCCTCCCCTACACAATACTGATATTCTCACCCTTCAGCCCGCAGAACGCGCCTTCAATCCCGGCTTCCGGATGCGCGATCAGCCATTTATTCTTTGCCGTGATCAGCCGTTCTTCCCCTGACTCTCCAATCGGGAAGGTCCGTTCCGTATTGGTCCCTGCCGGAAGGATCACCACGCAGCGGAATCCCCCTTCCACCGCCGTACAGGGCGCATAATGCAGGGTCGTGGCATACATCTCCACTGCCGTACCCGCAGGTACAAAAAATGCCTCCGCCAAAGAAGTCTCATACGTATAGTCCGCCTGGATATCCTGCTGAGCACCTAGGAGCAGGATCATGTCTGTCACTGCGATGTTGACCTCACTGGAACGGTGATATTCCAAAGCATTGAGCTTATGATTATCCCCGTTGCAGTATCCGATCTGGATGGGCAGTCCGCCAAAGGCACGGTTCCGAAAACTCTCTGCTTCCGGCAGCGCTTCCAGCTCTTCCACGGACGGAACGTAGATCACTTCTTTCGGCAGAGGTGTATGCTCCATCTCTTTCAGAATCCTGGCAAGGTCATAGCCTTCCAGAACCTTTCCATACCTGCCAAAGGAATGGTCTGTTACTTTCTGAATGTTCATCATGGTTCCTCCTTATATTTTTGTCAGTTTTCACTTCTATGAAACCATAATAACAATTTTTTTTATACTTATCGACCAATAAATTAGCTAATCCATGTCACTTTCTTGTCTTTTTCTGTCTCTGCATACCACGGTACTCACTGGGCAGCATCCCATACTTCTTCTGAAATGCCTTGGCCAGAGCCTTGCTGTTCGGAAATCCGTTGTTCATCGCGGTCTCGCTGATGGTATGCTCCGTATTGGCAAGCTCCTGAAACGCGCGCTCCACACGGATACTTTGCAGATATGACTTATAATTGATGCCCGCGTATTTTTGGAACATCCGCGACAGATAGGTAGGAGAATATCCAAAGATCTCCGCCAGCGCTTCCAGAGATAATTCCGACGCATAGTTTTCCTTGATGTAATCCGCAATCAGTGACAGACGGTTCAGCTTCTTGTGCCATTTTACCATATCCGGCGTCACATCGGTCTCCCGGTATTCCGTCACCAGAAGATAAAGCAGCATGTAGTACAGACCCTTTGCCTTCATCTCATATCCGCAAGCCCGTTCCTCGCAGGCCTCGAAGATATCCCCGATCAGCTTCATGACCTGCCCGTCCCGCGGCAGCGGATCGTGTGTGAACCGGATGAACTGCTCTCCGGTATAATAATCCTCAAATGTTTTCAACGGGATCTGCAGCACGATCGTCCGATTCGGTTCGGGCGAATCTACTGAGTGGATCTCATTGGAATTCACCAGCATAAATTTTCCTGTCCCCAGAGGAAATATCTCCTCATTCAGATAAAATTTTAATGCGCCCTCATATACCGCAAATAATTCTATGGACCTGTGCCAGTGCTTATCCCGAAAATAATTACCCTCCCCGCCTTCGAACAGAAATACTTTGAACGGAAGGCCCTGGTTCGGCATGATCAATTCATGACTAAATTCCATAATCTACACCACGTTTAATCTTCCTGATTCCTGTTAATAAACCATCTCGCAATATCGATTGCTTTATACTTTTTCATAACGGGCACCTTCTTTTTTACTATACTTCAGTAATTTTCTATTTCCTACTATATCACATGCCGGATATCATGTCAACGCCTTCCAGAACATATGTTCTTTAAATTTGATATACATTAAGTTGCCATCTATCCAATAAACCGTTATACTATATGTTTGAAAACAGATTATCGCACGCATATCGTTCCAATCCGGAGGTCCGCCATGAAATATGATTGCCTCATTATAGATGATGAAAAGCTCCTCGCAGACAGCACAGCCGAATATTTTAACCTGTTCGGCGTAAAAACGGCAGCGGCATACAGCGTATCCGAATGCCGGCAGTTTTTTCAGGAAAACGCCGCCCAGCTTCTTCTGCTGGACATCAACCTGGGGGACGGCAGCGGCTTTGAACTGTGCAGGGAGCTGCGCCAAAAGACAGACGTTCCCATCCTGTTCATCTCCGCTCGCACAAGCGATGACGACCAGATCGTCGCGCTCAATATCGGAGGCGATGACTATATACAAAAGCCCTATTCCCTGAGTGTCCTGCTTGCAAAAGTAAAAGTCGTTCTGAAACGATACGGCGAAGCCGCCGGCTCCGTCTACTCTGATGACTGGCTGACCGTTGATTTTGATACCAGGCAGGTAACCGCCGGAGGAAGCCCTGCCCGACTGACCGCGCTGGAATTCCGGCTGCTCTCTTACCTGATCCGGCATGAAAATAAGGTCATCTCAAAACAGGAGCTGTTTGAAAATGTCTGGGAGGATAAGTTCACAGGAGACGGAACGCTGAATGTGCATATTCGGAAAATACGGGAAGCCATTGAACGGACTCCCGGCAAGCCAGAATATATTCTTACGGTCTGGGGCGACGGCTACAGGTTTTGCGGAGGGCGAAAATGAAAACACACAGACTATTGATCAGCCTGATCTTCCTTTTTTCAGCAGAGATTGCCGCTCTGCTGATATTTGCGGTACAAACTCCTGATATGTCTCAGGACGCCATAGCCGTCAACGAAGCCATCCAATCCGTACAGGAACACTGGGCAGATTTAAAAAGCGCTTCCATGGACGAGACAAACCGGCAGCCCGGCAGCGAAATAGTTTTGGAAAATGATGCCGGATATCGGAATCCGACAGAATTGGATTTTGTCGTACTGAACCTGGAAGAAAAGGTCCTGTTCCGGACAAGATCCGGATTAAGTGAAAGCATCCATGCGGCGGTCATTCACAGAGATGCCATCCTGGATATCGAGTCAAACGGTTCTATTATGGGAAAAATCCTCATTTACAATAACGACGCACAGATCCTGCAGACCCGGAAACAGGCAGTAATCTTCTTTTTATCGGCTGTCTTATGCATTCAATGCGGCATCATGATCTGGTATTTCTTTTATTTGAACCGCGCCGTGATCCGGCCCTTCCGAAAGCTGAAAGGGTTTGCGGAACGGGTCGCGGGCGGCAATCTTGACGTTCCTCTGGAAATGGACAGAGGAAACCTCTTCGGCGCATTTACGGAGAGCTTTGATATCATGCGCTCCGAACTGAAAAAGGCGCGGATTGCGGAGGCCGAAGCCAATGCGGCCAAGAAAGAGCTGGTAGCCAAGCTTTCCCATGACATCAAAACACCGGTGGCAAGCATCAAGGCTGCTTCCGAAGTCGGCGCCGCGCTTACGGAAAAGGCTGCGTCGGAGCTGGCGCCCAATCCGCTGCCTGCACAGCTTCTCGAGAATTATACACAGATCATCCGCAAGGCCGACCAGATCAATTCACTCATAACCAACCTGTTTACTGCCACGCTGGAGGAACTCCGCCAGCTGACCGTAACTCCCTCGGACATGCCAAGCCGTGAGCTGAGGGAAATTTTTGAAAGTGCAGATTATCTTCACCGCACGGCCATTCCCCACATCCCTGACTGTCTTTTATACGCAGACCGTCTCCGTCTGCAGCAGGTGTTTGACAACCTCTTTGCCAATTCTTACAAATATGCGGGTACGAAGATTGATCTGTCCGTTTCCCGAAAAGAGCGGTGTCTTGCCGTCAGCATGGAGGACTATGGCGGCGGTGTCCAGACGGAAGAGCTGCCTCTCCTGATGGAGAAATTCAAACGCGGAAGCAATGCCTCCAACACAGAGGGCGCCGGTCTGGGACTCTATATTTCGGACTATTTTATGAAAGAAATGCACGGAGAGCTTTTTCTGGAAAATGGGCAAAATGGTCTGAAAGTGACTGTCCGCATCGCATTCAGCGGATTTTAATCCCCAGGGGCATCCTTTAATACCTGCTCCTGAGCGGCTTCTCTTCTACCCCTATTCACCCCTGCATCAGATAGCTAACATCTGTTCCAAACATTCTGCTTAGTCTAATCAATGCAACACCAGGTATATCTGTCTCTTCTTTTACCCAATTACAATATGTTCGCATTGACACTCCTAATTTTTTAGCCACATCTTCTTTGGTTAGTCTATTTCTAACTCTTTCCGCCTCAATATGATTTTCGAAAGTTTTTGCTCATTTTGAGCAAATTATATTGACTTTTAGAAATATTTTTCATATTATCGCTTTAGGAGGTATACTGAAATGACTTTTGGAGAACGATTAACCAATCTAAGAAAAGAATACGGCTATAAATCCAGAAATGAATTTGCGGTAAAACTCGGGATTCCAAGTACTACATTACGAAACTACGAGACCAATGTCCGAGAACCTGGTCATACCTTTCTAAAGCAAGTGTCAGAATTTTTTAATGTATCCGTTGATTATTTGCTTTGCTTAACAGATGAAAAAGAAGTACTACATACTTTTCGATTACGTTCTTCCGAACAAAATATGATAGAGCAGTACCGCTCCCTCGACCCTCACGGAAAAGACATGGTAGATACAGTACTTGAGAAAGAGGTTGAGCGAATGGCAGAACTGGAAAAAGAACCAACATCTACCATTATTGAAATCCAGCCCCACCTCGAAGTAAGCGCCGCCCATGCCCGTACAGACATAGAATCTACCGACGAGGATCAGGCTCACGACGATGCGATCATGAATGACGATAGCGAATGGGAGTGATTTTATTGACTTACGATGAATTGTTAGCGGCAGCTGATGAAAAAGGACTTATGGTAAAAGAAAAACGACTGTCTGGAAATGATGGTCGCATGTGATGAAAATGGTATAGTCGCACCAAATAAAAAGGAGATGCACATCATGGAATATATTATAAAATTCACTTGGGATAATACTGCCGATGTCTGGATTGCCACGAGCGATGACATTCCCGGTCTTGTATTGGAATCTGGATCATATGACGCATTACTCGAACGCGTCCGCTTTGCTGTCCCGGAACTTCTCGCATTAAATAGTCCCAAGGTTTCACCTGTTACTTTGGCATTCTTGTCAGAGCGCCGTGAAAGGATGGTCTTATAATGGCTGAATATGAAAAAAAGTACGTGATATCCTTTCTCAAAACAACTGTACCTTCAAACGGCGCGGAAAAGGTGACCATGACATTTGGTACAGTCCGATTACCAAACGTCATATAACTGTTGATACCAAAATAAAATCTCGTCATACTGCTAATGCCATTTTAAAGCAGAGCGGAATTGATTACCGATTCAGATAATTATAAATATAATCTTACCGGCGATCATATACGTAGACATTCATGAAAAGGAGTAATCACATGCCATTGCCACAAAAACAAGTTTATACATCCGAAGATTACTGGAACCTTCCGGAAGGCCAGCGTGCGGAGCTGATCAATGGGAAGCTGTACGCCATGGCCCCGCCGAACCGGATCCACCAAAGATTAGTTCATCAGCTTGATAAACTTATAGGGAATTACATTGATTCCAACAAGGGCACTTGTGAGGTGTATCCTGCACCATTCGCAGTTAATCTCACAGCAAATGATAAAGTGTGGGTAGAGCCGGACATTTCAGTTATCTGCGATAAAGATAAGCTGTCAGATCGAGGATGTGAAGGTGCTCCGGACTGGATTATTGAAATTTTATCCCCTAGCAGTATCCGAACCGATTGTGCAATCAAATTATTTAAATATCGTTCTGCTGGTGTTCGGGAATACTGGATAGTGAATCCCATCGGAAAAATTGTTCAGATCTATATTTTTGAGGGTGAAGAGGACGCAAATATATATACGTTCGATGATGAAATACCAGTTTACATTTTTGAGGGTCTGACTGTCAAAATTTCTGATCTGCTGCAATAAGTGAAAACCGCCCGGTGTTACCAGCACCGGACGATTCCACACGATACATCCCAAAGATGTACAATCAAAATTTAGCACAAACGTATTGTATCATCTTTGGTGACGGCCTGCAATAGACAGGCTGTTATTTTTATACCTTTTTTTCAGGAGGATGATACGATGGCACGTAAAAAGAAGTACCCCAAGCTCCCCAACGGCTACGGATCCATCAAAAAACTGTCCGGAAAGCGCCGTAATCCTTATGGCGTCTATTCGCCTTCCACAGAGCTGATCGCCCCCCCCGGCCAATACGCCCCTGTGAAAGCGATTTGCTACGTGGACGATTATTATGAAGGGCTTCGCTGTCCTGACCGCCTGGCATGCCGGAACCTATTACCCGGGATTCGAACGGACCCTGAACGACTTTGATCAAAACCGAACCCTGAACAGCACCATGGACAATATCCTGCTGGATTACCTGCAGGCGGCAAGGGTTGAACAGAACAAAGAGAAAACCGCTACCTTTGCGGAGGTGTGCGAGGGATTTTATAGAGACAAGTATGAGGATTCGAAAAAGACATATTCCAAGGCAAGTATGAATTCCACCCGTGCAGCTTTCAAAAGTTGCGCCGAATTACATGACAAGCCTTTTGCTGACCTACGGTATCATGACCTGCAGAACGTCATAGATAATTGCCCAAAAAAGCATTCATCTTTAGAGCTGATCATGTGCTATTCCGGCTACCGGATAAAAGCGTATGAAACCATTGAGGTAAATCTGAAAGAAAAATATTTCCGGGGCGGTGTAAAAACGGATGCCGGGAAAGACCGCATTGTCCCGATAAGAGCTCCGCAGAGAGATCGAAAAGATTGAAATTCCTGTAAAAAACAGTACATAAATTCTCTTACGTTAGTGACACGTTAGCGACAAATACAACGAAAAATCCCATAAATACGGGCTTTTTACACAACAGATTTAAGGAATCTTTAAGAATTGAGTAAAGACATTTAAGATTTCAACAAATACAATAAACATAACAACTTTGTCCTGTATCAAGGAGGTTCATTATGAAAGAAATTTTACTAAAAGCAGACAGTCTCAGCAAATCCTTTTCCACCGGCGGGGCCTTGCAGCATGTTCTGAAAAATATCGACCTGCAGCTCTACAAGGGGGATTTTACCGTGATCATGGGTGCCAGCGGCGCCGGAAAATCTACGCTCCTGTATGCTCTCTCGGGAATGGATACGCCGACCCTCGGCACCATCACATTTGCCGGAACAGAGATATCCGGCTGCAGTCCGGATCATCTGGCGGTATTCCGCCGGGAGCACTGCGGCTTCGTCTTTCAGCAGATCTATCTGATCGACGGAATGTCCGTAATGGATAACGTACTCTCCGCAGGTCTCCTGGTAAGCGGGGACAAAAAGGCACTTCTGGAACGTGCCGGAGATCTGTTCCGGGCAGTCGGCATTTCCGAAGAAACGCAGAAAAAATTTCCCGCCCAGATTTCCGGCGGTGAAGCACAGCGCGCGGGAATCGTCCGGGCACTGATCAACACTCCTGAAATCCTTTTTGCCGACGAACCTACCGGCGCGCTCAATTCCAAGACCGGGCTGGATGTTCTGGATACCCTGACCAGGTTCAATGAACAGGGACAGAGTGTGGTCATGGTCACTCACGATATGCGCTCCGCCAGACGCGGAAACCGCATTTTATATCTAAAGGACGGCGTGATCCTGGGAGAATGTGATCTGGGACGGTATGTCAGCGGCGATCCAAAGCGTCACCGTAAGCTGGCCGCTTTTCTGGAAGAAATGGGGTGGTAGCATGAAAAAGTCGATCCTCATAGCCCGTTCCAACCTGCGCCGGGCAAAGGGCCAGGCGGCAGCGATCACCATCCTGATACTTTTGGCTTCATTCATGCTGAACCTGTGGCTGATGCTTTCCCTGGACTATAAACGCAATTTTGACCGCTGCCATGACCGGCTGAACGCAGAACATGTCACGCTGATCCTGAGCAGCGATGACGCTAGCCTGCGTGATTTTGTAGCGGAAACACTGGAAAAGGATTCCCGTACCGCAGAATACTATATAGAAGATTGTCTCTCCACGGTCGGCTCCTTCGCATATAATGGCGGGGAAGTCAACACCGTGTTCATCCTCCTGGAAAAAGAGGCTGCCCTCCATCGCTCCATTGGAAAGCTTGAACTGGTAGAAAACAGTAACTGTTCCAGCGGGATCTATCTTCCCATGATCTACAGCACGGGAAAATATTCGCCCGGCGGGACGATCGACATTACCATTGGGAACCACACGGGAAATTATACCATATGCGGCTCCGTCAACAGTGCCATGGCAGGCTCCCACAATTGCGCCATGAGCGCGATGCCGCTCACGAAGGATCTGTACAAAGAACTGGAGAACCGGAAGATTGCCCCAGAATCCACATTAGTTTCCGTCCGGCTATGCGACAGATCCGAGAGCGAGGATTTTGAGGCGTATCTGAAAAATACCGTATCCTCCCGTTTTCCTGATGTCCTCACCGTCAGCAATTCCTACGCGCTGGTTTCCTCCTCCCGCTATATATCACAGATGATCTGTTCCGGCATTGTCTGCGCAATGGCATTTCTGGTCACCCTCATTGCGCTGGTGGTGATCATATCCAATGTCATCAACTATATTCAGGAGAATATGAAAAGCTTAGGCGCATGGAAGGCAATCGGCTACACCTCCGGGCAGCTGGTTCTTGCGCTGATGCTCCAGTTTCTGGGGATCACGCTGATCACCTCCCTGGCCGGCATCGGGCTTTCCTACTGTGCGTTCCCATCTGTCAACGAAATGATGATCTCGCAGACAGGAATCCCCTATGAAATCCGGTTTCTCCCAATTCCGGCCCTGCTCACGCTGGCCGCCGCAAATGGTACGGTCGCCCTTGCCGTATGGCTTGCCTCCCGCAGGATCAAAAAAATTGAGCCTATCGTGGCTCTGCGCCAGGGTGTTCAGACACACAGCTTCAAGCGGAACCATGTTCCTCTGGACAGCACCAAGGCACCGCTTCACCTGGCTCTTGCGCTGAAGACCACCCTTTCGGGAATGAAACAGAATGTGACTGTGTGCGTCACGATGCTTGTTCTCTCCCTTGTCGTCGTTTTTTCCGGGCTTATGGTGGAAAATATGATTGCCGATATCAATCCCTTCATTGATCTGATCGTAGGGGAAACGGCGGACTCCTGTATCAACATTAACCCGGAGATCAAAGACCGTTTTTTACAGAGCATGAACAGTGATCCGCGAATCGAACGCATTTATCTATATCATACCGCAGAAGTACGCCACATCGGCGGTATTGCTCTAATGGCAACAGTTTCCGATGATTTTGCGGATGTGAATAATCAGAACGTCTGCTTTGACGGACGTTTTCCGAAATACGACAATGAGATGGCCATTGCCGCCAAATACGCAAGGGAGCATGATCTGAAGATCGGAGACGAGATCACGCTGACCGCAGATGGAAATGAGGCCCGATATCTGATCTCCGGATTCACGCAGATTTCCAATAATCTGGGCAAAGACTGCCTGCTCACCCGCAGCGGCTATGAACGCATGGGCAGGCTGCAGAATGAAAGCTATTATATCAATATTGCGGACGGGGCAGATATTGACGCCTTTAACACAGAGGTCAGTGAAGAATTTGGCAGTGATATCTATACAACAATTAATATTCTCTCTGTAATGAACGGCACCACCGCCGTATATGTTTCGCTCATGACGATCATCGTGATCGCCGTCCTCGTGCTGAGCGCGTGTATTATTACTTTTGTGCTGTACCTTCTTGTAAAAACCATGCTGAACAGCAAGAAACGGGATTTCGGGATCCTGAAGGCTCTTGGATTTACAACCGGGCATCTGGTCCTGCAGACTGCGCTCAGCTTCATGCCTGCCGTCATAGTGTCAACTGCGGTGGGGATTACCGTGAGCATGCTGATCATCAATCCCCTTACCGCCCTGTTCCTGCAGGGGATCGGGATTGTAAAATGCACCTTCAACATCCCTGTCGGGTTCAGCATCGCCGCTGGGATCGGATTGGTCATTTTTGCCTTTGCGGCGGCGTGCCTGCTGTCGATGAAGGTCCGGAAGATCACGCCGAGGGCGCTGCTGGATGGGGAATGAGATTCTCAGAACTGGCTTTGAATCCACCATCTGCCAAGGCAATCAGCCTGGGCAGATGGTGGATTTGGAATGCTTTATACTTCAGATATTGTTTATCTGCTGTTGAGGGTTTCATTTCCGTTTTTGTTCACACGATGTCGTGCACTTGCCGCACGGCATCCGGCCAATTCAGTGATGGGGCGGGCATCCAGCCCGTCTACACTCCGTTCCGATCCGTCCTAAACAAGCGTCGCTGGCGCTTAGAACCGCCGGCAGGCGACTTTTCAATGGGCTGGATGCCATTACTGTGTTTCCTCGAACCAGCTATTAAACAAATCTGATAGACGGGAGCTGTCCCCGATTTCTTCCAGCAAATCTCTTCTCGTCCGAATCATAGAAAAAAAGTTTCGTAGGTTGTTTGTCAATTGCAATTCCTCCCTTTAATGATTTTTTTCAAACATTGAAATAGAGGCGATACAGTCTTGAAAATGGAATAGATGATTTCTCTTTTCAGATATTTAGAATATTTGAAATGTTCTCAATAAGCTTTGAGCGTATTCACATTAACATAGATAGCAAGAAAAAGAGTGTGAAAACGTTTATTTTGTCCCCACACTCTTTTTTCTTAATGTTTAGATTTTCGCGTAACTTTGCTTACCAGTTTTCGATTTTCTCTCCTGCTCTGTTTTTTCTTTATGTCTGATGTACATTTCCGTTCCTGTTGCACCGAGCAATGCAATGACCAGGATCCACCACCAAGAAGCCTTGTTATTCTCTGTTTTCATATCGTCCAGTGGAATTTTTTCATCACTGACAGCACGAGTGTTCTTTGTACTGGTGGTTTTACTCTTGCTGTTTTCACCAACCGCTGCCAATGGAACTGCGCTGTCTTCTACATTGACTAATTCGTCTGCCGCCTCTTCTTCGGGTGCTGTTGTCTCGCCAACTGTATATGCGGGTTGTCCGCCGATTGTATATGTATAGCCTGCATAACCCGTTCCAGATGTTCTCCCAGCATTTTCCATAGCAGATGAGGTAACCGAATCTATGAGCGTACCATAAATGGGTTCAATCGGAGCTACAGGCTGCACTGGCGTTGTATTCGACGGCGTGTTATCATCCGTACCATTATTATTACCCGGCTGAGTCGGAGTTGTCGGTTCTGTCGTTCCCGGATTAGACGGAGTCGTTGGTTCTTCGTTTCCTCCGGAAAGATACTCAAATATAGCGTCTGCCGCTATTCTCGCTCGGTCTTTTTGTGTTTGTACACGATTCAGTCCTGATACGCATTGCTTCAGTGCCTCAACCGCGGCTGCATGATCCGTACTTGCTTTTTCATATGCCTTCTGTAAATCTTCATATGCCTCCAGATCCGCTTTCTCCTGAACAGTAAACTCTGTGAGTCTGTCTATTGCATCTTTCACCTCATTTTGAGCTGTTTCGACAGCCTCCAATGTGTTTTTTGCACTATTAAGCTTCTCTCCGCCATCTGCCAGATTAGTTAATGCTGAACTTAATGCGTCAAGTATTTTGTTATCAGTGTTACTTGTTCTATATGCGGTCTCAGACTCAACTAGATTCTTTGCTTCCTCTTCAACATTCGTAAGAGCGTCCCTCATATCAACCAACACTTTTACCACTTCTGCCTTATTTTGTCCCTGTACAGCCTCAGTGTAGCTTTTCGTCAAATTCTCCAACTTCTTTTGAGCTAAATCTAAATTCTCTTTTTGTGCTGTAATTTCCTCCATACTCTCTTTAAACTTGTCTATGCTAATAAAAGGTTTGGCGGCCGTTCCACCCTCCTTAGGATAAACAGCAAAGGGATTGTCTCGAGTTGAAATATAATATATTGTTTCTTTATCTTCTGGATCTGTAACAATTATCTCGTTCTTAGCATCTCCCGCCCTTATTGCCTTAATCTCCTTGCCCTCACAAAGAAGCTGGTATTCAATCAATTCCTTGGCCAACGCATATTTTAGTGTTCCAGCTAACTTGTCTAAAGTTTGGTCTTCTTTTAAATTTTCTAGAGGTTCCATTGCCTTTTTCACAGCCTCTATCTGCTGTTCAAGCGCATCGTTTTGAACCTTTTCCCAATCCTCCAATGCTTTGTCATAAGCTTCCTGCGCCGTATCCTTTGCCTTTGCGGCAGCTTCCACCGCTTGTTTTGCAGCTTCCAATTCTTCTTGCGCCTGTTCAGCAGTCATTTCCGCTGAGTCAAGAACCACCAAATTTCTCTCCACCTTAGCTGCCGCTGCTTTTGCCGCTTTTTCTGCTTCTTCCGCCGCTGCCTTAGCTTCTTCTACATCTTTTTCATTCGTCAGATCTGCCTCTTTAGCTGCCGCCGCCGCTTTCTCCGCCGCGTCAGACATTTCAGTCTCTTCTTTTTTCGCTTGATCAACGGCATTTTGCGCATTCGCTAATACCTTGTCTGCCTTAGACTTTATGTCCTCTGCTTTTGATAATGCTTCATTTGCTTTATCAAACGCCGTCTTCGTATCCTCCAAAGCCAAGTACACCTTTTTAGTTCCAATAAGCCCTTCATTATACTCAGCAATTTTCAGATCAAAATTTGAGTCCTCCCATTCCTGCCTTTTCGCTTCCAGATCTGAAACCGCCGCATCCATACTCGCAGTCGAATCATTCAGTGTGTTTACCGTCTCTGCATATTCATTTTTCGCAGCTTCTACCTGTTCGATCAATGCATTATAATTGCTCCGTACCGAATCCAATTCGCTCTGCGCTAACATAACGGCCTGTTCCGCATTTTTATATGCTGTCTCGGCTTCTCCTTTTAATTCATCCGGATTAAATTCTCCAAGTGTCAGTCCATACTGCTCAAGGATAGAAATCAGCATTTCCTGCGCAGTCTGCACTTTGATTTCCATATCACGTACTGCCGCATCCGCATTCGATAACTGATTTTCTAAATCCGCAAGTCTGTCATCCGCAATTTGTTTATTTGCCGCTGCATTTTCGACGGCGGACTGCGCTGCTTTATATGCCTCCTCAGCAGCAGCCGCCGCTGCCTGAGCCTGCTGCTGAGCTGCCGCTGCCGCCTCTTGGTCTTCATATACCTTTGCCTGTGCGTCTACCGCCGCCTGCGCCTGTTCTCTGGCCGTCGCTTCCTCTTCTGTTACTGATGTTACCGTACCTACAACAGCAGAGCTTGCATTAGAAATGATATCTGCGATGGAATCAATGAAGTTATGTGGATTTTCTACCGCCTCATTATAGTTTTTTACAGCCTCCTGAGCTTCCTGATTCTTCTCCTGTAATTCTGTAAAACTATTTTTTAACCCGCCAAGCGCCTCCTGTGATTCTTCAAGACATTCATTGATCGCTGGAATTACAGTTTCCGGTGTCTCAACATCCGTCCCCTGGGATGCATCATCGTTATCCTCATTCCCTATGCCTTCGTCTACAGGCGGATTCTCTGTTCCTTCGTCTGCCGGCGGAGTTACAGTTTCCACGCCCGGTGTCTCTTCCGCTTCGGGAGACCGGGAATCGTCGGTTATATCCTCACCCTCTGTACCTGTCGGGATCTGAGAATCCTCAGCAAGGCTTTCCGTATTCTCCGGGGCGGAAGGCATCTCTGCCTTGGTCTCTAAAGATCCTTCCGACACCCCTGCTTCTTCCTGCATTCCGGCAGTTTCCACTGACGGCATCTCCTCGGAAGGATCGGCTCCCTCTGTATCGGGCAGCTCCCCCTCCGGAGTCTGCTGTAGACTGCTCTGCACCTCCTGAATCGTACTCTGTGCGTCAGAAAGCATCTGGAGGATCTGCTCATTCTGTGTCGGCGCCGGCTGTTCAACAGGCTCTGCCGGAATATCAGAAACGCTTGTATCAGCCGTACTATTATCATTCACTGTGTCATTAATCTCTGCCAAAACCGGAGTACCGGCAGTTACCATTGCCAAAATTCCAATCCCTATCGAATTGATCACTCTTGTATTCGTCAATTTTTTCCTCATTTTCTCAGTCCTTTCCTCTTTTTTTCTGCATTCTTTTATACTATATCGTCAAAAATATCTTGCCGGATAACACCTTTAGCCCCAACTTTAGCCCTGAACTTAAAAAGAATGCGAAAGCTATCCATTCCGCATTCCTCTTCACATCTTCTTTCTCTTATTCTACTTCCTCTTCCCCTGTCCCAATCCGTTCAAACAGATACTGCAGCACATCCTCCGAGAACTTCCGCGCCGCGATTCCCAGTATCCCGCTTCCGTCCTCCTGCTTTTCCTGCCGTGTCACATCCGCATACATGATCAGCGTATCCGCCACAAGTATAATATCCTTTCCCAGAATATCCGGTACTTCCTCCGGCACCCGAAGCGCCATCCCCAGCGGGCTTACGTTTTCCGTATGCACATAATATTTTTCCTGCGTATCACATACCACGATCACTGCATTGGCAGAGTAGCCTACCCTGCCGATTGCCCTGCGTTCCTCCATCTCTGGCTCCTTTCTTCTGCTAAGGATCTGTAGGTGGTACAATTCCTTACATTTCACAGTCACTTTTTATGGGATCTGTTATGACAATTCCCTATTCGCCCGCCAGCACATCCCCCAGCGAATTATCATTCAAAAAGGTATCCATATTGTACAAAAACAGCACATCCGTAATTCCCTTATTCTCAATCAGCATATTCACATTCTCATAATAATACCTGGCGTCGATCATGATGATCTCATTATAATAAGGAATCAGAAACGGCACAAAGCTGTTTGCGTAGGAATCCTTGAATACCAGCAGACGCCTCTGGTTGTCATTGGTCGTAACGATATCCACCATGGCGTGGTTGCCGCCGAAGAATACCTGATACTTGTCCTTTCCCTCGAGAGCCTTCCGGTCATAGATCGTCGGCCGCTTCTCCTCATTGTCGGAATCACTTACCAGATATTGATATTCCACATTTTCCGGCTGGTACACCTCCACGGTATCCTTCACCTTGTGGTATCCGCTCCTGGATGCCAGCGTTCCTGAAAAATCCGTTGCCACGGTATGGATCTTATAATCCGAGACCAGCCCTTCGATCTCCAGCTGCTTTGCGGCAGCGTTGAAGCCATAAGCCGCCCCTCTGCTCGTCCAGTGGTGGTCCGTCTTATAATAGATGCCCTCATCCACATGCTTTCTAAGTGTCTCCGTAGTATCAATCAGGCCGATCCCCCCGGAAAGCTGCTTTTTGATATAGTTCATGTCCTCTCCCTGATCACGCACAGGAGCCCCCAGCGGCAAATAATCCTTCATAATATAAGCTGCATTGGGTACGATCAGAGCATTCATCCGCAGATTGCTGTTTTTCTGTCGGAACTGGTTCATAGCCTCCAGATTTTCCTTCGTATTTTTTTCGTCCATTCCCACAGGAATCTGCATCAGGTACTTCTTCTTACCAAGATAGACCCCGTTAAACTCCCGCTTCCCCACGAGAAGGTCACAGCGCACTTTCAGGCGGATCCAGAGATCCCGCAGGATGAACTGGTCGGAAGAATAGTCCTCAAGGGCAGTCATATACTCTTTATTCTTTATATTTTCTATACTCGGTTTGGGAAATGTGGTCAGTACGCGGTTCTCTTCGTCCGAAATCTTTCTGTCCGGCTGTATGATGCTTGCCGCCACCAGCAGCAAAACTATTCCCGCAAAGCACCAGGCCATACCTCGGTTGAGATTTTTATTTTCCTTTCTCCGTCTTTCCTTTCCCCTTTTTAATTCCATTCGTCTTTCCCTTCCCGCCCACAGTGTAGATTTTCATACAGCACCTTGCACAATCCGCAGAACTGAATTGATCCTGTTATCCCTTTCCTGTCCGAAAGCTTTCCTGCCGCGGCATCGTCCGCCTCCTGCTGCTGCAGCTTCCAAAGTGTATGAAGCAGATCAGAACCGGAAATACAGGAACGGATTGTAGGTATCATTGACCAGATACGCCGTAGAGATCAAAAAAATCCCCGCATACATCACAACACCGGCAATCTGCATATACCGCTCTTCCCTCCAGAGCAGCTCCGAGAACTTCCGGCGCAGGAACGGAGTACTTCCGATTCCTGCAATGATCCCCAGCAGCAGACCGGATTTCAGGTAGTAGAAGCCGGTCATATCAATCAGCCCTTTTCCACCGATTCCAAACATGGCCCCCAGATAAGACATCGCGCTTCCCATAGACGGTGAGAAGAACAGCACCCAGCCGACCATCACCAGAACCATGGTATATACATGCCTGGCTGCCTGCGGAAGGCGTTCCAGCGCATCCCCCAGGACATATTTTTCCAGACACAGGATGATCCCGTAATACAATCCCCAGAAAATGAAATTCCATGCGGCGCCGTGCCACAATCCGGTCAGCATCCACACGATCATCAGGTTCCGGATAGCTTTCAATGTGCCGCCCCGGTTGCCGCCCAGAGGAATATAGACATACTCCTTAAACCAGGAGCTTAAGGAGATATGCCACCTCCGCCAGAATTCCGTGATGCTTCTGGAAATATACGGATAGTCGAAATTCTTCATAAAATCGAATCCCAGCATTTTCCCGAGTCCTACCGCCATGTCCGAATAGCCGCCGAAGTCATAATATATCTGCATCGTATAGGCAAAACATCCGATCCATGCCGTCAGCGCGGACATCTGCGGGATTCCAAGAGAAACAATGGATTCATAAATGCTTCCGATATTGTTGGCGATCAAAACCTTCTTTCCAAGTCCCCGCAGGAACCACACGGAGCCTTCCCCGAACCGTTCCCAGGAAATATTCCGCTTCATAAGCTGCCGCTCCACATCCGAATACCGCACGATCGGCCCGGCAATTAGCTGCGGAAACATGCTTACATACGCGCCGAAGGCAACCGGATCATGCTGTGCCTTCACCTTGCCGCGGTACACATCAATCACATAGGACATGGTCTGAAAGGTGTAAAAGGATATCCCGATCGGAAGCGCAAGCTCCTTATACGGTATCTCAAAGGGCAGAACAGCATTCAGGTTCTCGATCAGGAATCCATAGTATTTATAAAATCCCAGGATCAGGAAATTGATCACTGCAGTTACGATACATGCTGTTTTTGCCTTTGCCATATCGCCTGCGTTGATATGGCTTTCCAGTTCCATGCCGCTGACGAAATTGATCCCGATACTGAGCAGCATCAGAATCACATACACAGGTTCCCCCCATGCATAAAAGATCAGGCTGGAGATCAGCAGCACAAGATTCTTTCCGGCAAACGGCATTACATAATAGATCACCAGCACAACAGGCAAAAATACAAAGATAAAAAATATACTGCTGAAAATCATAGTCTCTACCTCACAAGCTTTTTACAAAGGCTTCCTGAGCGTCAGCCGCATGCTCCCCGACTGCATACAGCACAAAATTGCCCTTTTCCAGGAGCACATGCTTCTTCAGCAGCGCGGTCTGCTCCGCGCCATAGCCTTCAAAGCTTTTCAGCTGTGTGTTCAGCCGTTCCCGGATGGCCTCCAGTACCTGCTTCTTCTGGCTACTGTCCTTCAGCTTTACAAGAAGCAGTTCATGAGCATCCATATTATCGATCGGGGCATACAAAACCGCTCCCTCATAGTCTCTGGGATTCAGTCCATAGAACCGCTTGACCATCCTGGCTTCTGCCTCTTCCATGCCCTGAAATTCCGCCGCCTTAACTACCTGCCCAGCCACAGTCTCAATATCGGCATTGCTGGTGGGATCATTGGCCATATCCAGCACAATGAATACCAACAAAACCGCCGCCAGCACGTACTTGATATAATGATAGGGAAGCTGGGACAGCTCTCCGCGCGGCAGTAATCTCTCTGTCTGGTTCTGCCTGGATGCGTGCATATCAGGCTCCTGTCTGACAGGCATCTTTACTTTCGGAAATTTGATCTGAATTTTTCCGGATCCGTTCCCGGCTTCATCCGATCTTTTTTCTTGTCTTTTTGGAAAAACAGGTTTTTTAATCTTCACTGCTCATTCACCTCTGTCAGCATATTTGCCGCCCAGTATTTATAAAAATCCGGCTGCAGATGCAAGCCGTCATCCTGATACAGATTCTGGTGTTCCTCCGCAACGTATGTATTGTCAATATAGCGGAATCCGTTCTGCTCTGTCATCGCTTTCAGCGCGTCATTGTATTCTCCCAGACGCGCATAGCTCTCATTCCACATCGCAGCGGCTCCCGGCGGCAGTATAGAGTTCAGGTAGATCTCCGTCCCCGGCAGCGCTCCCGCGACCGCACGGATCTGCGCGGCACACTCCGCCGCGTAATCCGCAGGCTCCGGCCACAGGCCGCAGGCAATATCATTGATTCCAAAGCAAAGGAATACCCGAACCGGATCCAGTCTCTTTAACTGCTCCAAATGCTCGGACACGTCCCTGACCGTGCTGCCGCTTTCCGCAATGACCCAGTCCTCGGGAAGAAATTCATAAAAAGAAAAACCAACCGCGCGGGAATCCCCCATAATGGCACAATTCTCAAACGCTCCCCACACCACGCTTTCATCCGTATCCGCCAAATCCAGGCTGTGCCTGACCCGAATAGCCTTGATCGTCTCGTTGATCTCCGCAACATTCTGCTGTTCCAGGCTTTCCAGGTAGCGGATTCCCTGGGCTACCTTCTCCTTATTCTTCTCCTGCTTCTGGTCTTTATAAATGAACACAATAATGACGACAGTGATAATGATTATCCCTGCCGCCAATAAAATAATCTTGATATCCGGTAAATGGGTTCTCTTCCCTGTTCTCATTTGTAATCTCCCCGAAAATGTCTTTCCAACATATAACGTTCTTATTCTACTATTTCTCCCCTGTATTTTCAATAAAAATTTGCATTCGGAAAAATATCCCATAAACTTTGTGGTTCATTCTCGCCGTTGTGCTGCCGTACAGCCCTGCAGCCGCAGAGTATGAGCCTTCTTCTATCCCTGTCTATCTCAGCATATCCAGCACTGCCCTTTTAGGCTTTGCTCCAAGATCCCTCTTAACTTCTTTGCCGTCCTGGAACACGATCAGGGTCGGGATGCTCATGACACCGTACTTCTGCGCGATCTCCATCTCATTGTCGATATTCAGCTTGCCGACCTTTACATCGTTCACTTCCCCCGCGATCTCCTCGATCACCGGAGCCATCATCTTGCAGGGCCCGCACCAGTCCGCATAAAAATCTATCAGGACCGGCTTGTCCGACTGCAGGACCTCCTGCTCAAAATTCTGTGCCGTGATTGTTAATACTGCCATTGTTCCTCCTCCTTTTTCGTAATTCTGCCGCAGTTCATGTAATGATCCAGACGCTGGGAACCTGTTGACTCCCGGCATCCTCTCGCCGCAGACTACTCCATTTTACGGCTCTTTACGCTTCATCTATAGCTTTCCCAATATCATGCCGCATATACTTATTTCCAAATTCCACCCAGTCCGTGGCCGCATATGCGTTCTCCCGGGCTTCTCTAAGGTTCCTTCCCTTGGCGGTAACTCCCAGCACGCGGCCGCCGTTAGTCACGATCCTGTCTCCGTCTGAACGGGTTCCCGCATGGAAGCAGTAATAACCCTCATGCTCCTTAAACTTTTCCAGCCCACTGATGGCAAAGCCCTTTTCGTATTTGAGCGGATATCCGTCTGATGCCAGTACCACACAGACTGCCGCATTGTCCTCAAATTCCAGCTCTACCTGTCCCAGGCAGCCGTCGATGCAGGCCTCCACCACTTCGATCAGATCATTCTTCATCCTGGGCAGTACCACCTGCGCCTCCGGATCCCCGAAACGCGCATTGTATTCCAGCACCCTGGGTCCGTCCTCCGTCAGTATCAGCCCGAAGAAGATCACACCCTTAAACGGCCGTCCCTCTTCCGCCATCGCGTCCACGGTCGCCTGATAGATATATTTTTCACAGAACCGCTCCACCTCTTCCGTATAGAAGGGGCTTGGAGAAAAGGTTCCCATTCCGCCTGTATTCAGACCTGTATCGCCGTCTCCTGCCCGCTTGTGGTCCTGGGCAGAGGTCATGGTCTTGATGGTCTTGCCGTCTACAAAGGAGAGCACTGACACCTCCCGGCCCACCAGAAATTCTTCCACCACCATCTCATTTCCCGCGGAACCGAACTTCTTATCCAGCATGATCGTCTTGACGCCTTCCTTTGCCTCTTCCAGGTTCTGGCAGATCAGAACGCCCTTGCCAAGAGCCAGTCCGTCCGCCTTCAGTACGATCGGAAACTTCGCCGTTTCCAGATAGGCAAGCGCCGCATCCGGGTCGGTAAAATTCTCAAAGGCCGCTGTAGGGATGTTGTATTTTTTCATCAGATTCTTGGAAAAAGCCTTGGAGCCCTCCAGGATCGCCGCGTTCTTCCGGGGTCCGAAGGTCCGGATTCCAGCAGCCTCCAACTCATCCACCAGCCCTCCTACCAGCGGATCGTCCATTCCTACGATGACCAGATCAATCCGGTTCTCCTTTGCAAATGCCGTAAGCTTATCGAACTCCATGGCGCCGATCGGCACACACTCGGCATACTCCGCAATCCCGGCATTTCCCGGCGCGCAGTACATCTTCTTTACTTTCGGGCTTTTCGCGGCGCTGGCCGCGATCGCATGTTCTCTGCCTCCGCTTCCCACAATCAATACGTTCATTTCTATAAACTTGCCTCCTGTCCGCTTCTCGTTGGTTCTTCTATGATCGTCTTTCCGTTTTCCACCTTGACCTTCCCGTTGGCGATCAGGTCAATGGCCCGTGGCAGGATCTTCCACTCCGCCTGCTCCATGACCCTGCGCTGCAGCTCCTTGGGAGTATCTCCCTGCCGCGCCTCCACCGCCTTCTGCAGGATGATCGGCCCGGTATCCGTGCCCTCGTCTACAAAATGCACCGTGGCGCCGACCACCTTCACCCCTCTGGCAAGAGCCGCCTCATGCACTCTCAGTCCGTAATATCCGGTTCCGCAGAAGGAAGGGATCAGAGAAGGATGGATGTTGATCATTCTGTTTCTATATTTTGATGTCATCTCCGGCGGGATCACTACCAGGAAACCTGCCAGCACCACCAGATCCGGCTCAAAGCCGTCCACCGTCTCCAAAAGCTTTTGATTGAACTGACCCCGGTTCTCAAAATCCTTCGGTGAAACACATGCCGCGGGAATGCCGTGTTGTGCGGCACGCTCCAGGGCATATGCATTTTTATTATTGCTGATGACGCCTGCCAGCCTTGTATTGGTAATGGTTCCGGCTTCCACCGCGTCAATGATGGCCTGCAGGTTTGTCCCGCCTCCGGAAACCATGACTACGACGTTTAACATAAGGACACCCCTTTTTCACCGGCTTCGATCTCTCCCACCACATAAGGAGTCTCACCTGCTGTCCGGATCGCTTCCATGGTCTTGTCCGCGTCTTCCGGATCCACCGCAAGCACCATCCCCAGGCCCATGTTGTAGGTGTTGTACATCATCTGCTCTTCGATGCCGCCGGTCCTGGCAAGCAGTTCGAAGATCGGAGGAATGGGATAGCTGTCCCTGCGGATGACCGCCCGGGTGCCATCCTTTAGCATCCTTGGAATATTCTCATAGAAACCGCCTCCGGTAATGTGGCTGCACGCCTTCACCGTTACCCCGGCCTCCCGGATGCTCCGAAGAGCCTTCACATAGATCTTGGTGGGAGCCAGCAGCGCCTCGCCCAGGGTGCATCCCAGACTGTCATGACGCGTTTCCAGAGCTTCCCTGGTCATATCAAAGACCTTCCGCACCAGAGAAAACCCGTTGCTGTGAACGCCCGAGGAGGCCATGCCGATGAGCACGTCTCCCGCCTTCAAGTCCTTTCCGGTGATCAGATCCTTTTCATCTACGATCCCCACCGCAAATCCGGCCAGGTCATATTCCTCCTCCGGATAAAAGCCTGGCATCTCTGCGGTCTCGCCGCCAATCAGAGCGGCATTTGACTGCTTGCAGCCCTCCGCGACCCCGCTTACGATTGCC
This sequence comes from Schaedlerella sp., assembly GCF_056796775.1. Classification (NCBI taxonomy): domain Bacteria; kingdom Bacillati; phylum Bacillota; class Clostridia; order Lachnospirales; family Lachnospiraceae; genus Schaedlerella; species Schaedlerella sp. The sequence continues at coordinate 14,692 of NZ_JBQIKP010000011.1, read as the reverse complement.
GCGATCTTCTCAGGTTCATTTTTGCCGCATGCAATATAATCCAGAAAAAACAGCGGTTCGCCCCCCGCGCAGGCAATGTCGTTGACACACATCGCCACACAGTCGATCCCCACCGTATCGTGCCGATCCATGAGAAACGCCAGCTTCAGCTTGGTCCCCACGCCGTCCGTGCCGGATACCAGGGTCGGCTTTTCCATGCTTTTAAATCGTTCCATGGAGAATGCTCCGGAAAAACCACCCAGGTTCGTCAGAACCTCCGGACGCATCGTTCCCTGCACATGCTTCTTCATCAATTCCACTGCCTTATAGCCGGCCTCGATATCCACACCGGCAGCCTTGTAGTCTATTGCCATTGCTTTTTCTCCTTCTTCTGTCCTGTGAGCAGCATGCGCAAAGCCCTGTTGTCCCATGTCACATGACGTTGTAAACCCGCAGCATGCAGCTCTGATCTTCCTGCTTCTCAACGTGCCGGAAATCTTTATTGTGCCAGATACGCCTCGTAGCCGATCTCGTCCAGCTTCGCTGCCTTGGCCTGAACGGTTTCTTTCATTTCCGCCGTATATTCCTTGAGCCGATCCAAAAGCTCGGGTTCCGATACAGCCAGGATCTTCGCAGCCAGGATTGCCGCGTTCATGCCGCCGTCGATCGCCACCGTTGCCACCGGAATGCCTGGGGGCATCTGTACGATGGAATACAGCGCGTCCATCCCGTCCAGATTCTTTCCGGACAGCGGAACTCCGATGACCGGCATCGGGAACAGCGCCGCGCACATACCTGGCAGATGGGCCGCCATACCTGCCCCCGCGATGATCACCCTGATTCCTTTTCCTTCTGCCGCCTTCGCCCATTCAAAAAACACATCCGGTTCCCGATGCGCGGAGATGATCGTCATCTCATACTCGATCCCAAACTTCTCTAACTGCTTTGCAGCCTTGCTCATAACCTTTAAGTCTGAGTCACTGCCCATTACAATTCCTACCTTCGGCATCCTTTTCCCACCTTTCTAATGGTTCGTTGAGCACTTCCGTTCCCGGGAGTACAAATCTTCCGTTCTTCAACAGTATAATTCTTTTTCCTTCTTTTGTCACTACACTGATTTCATCCAGCTCCTCATAGGGAATCGTGATATCTGTATGACACTGGAAATACGCCTTCTCCGGGTCCTCCTTCCGAAGCCTGGAAATGGAATTGTCCTTCGCCACGATCTCCTTTCCGTTGGGATTATAGACCCTCACATCCTCGCTCCAGCTGTAGCAGGTATCGCCCACCGCAAAGTGGGGGCCTGTCTTTTCCGCAATGAGGATCGGCAGCTTTTCCTCGATCTGATACTTCCTGCCTGCCACGTAAGCGGTGGTATTGGTCCCGATCGCGAACTCTCCCAGCGGCAGCGTCGGATGGTCGTGGAGCACATTGTCGCTGACATACTTCCGGTTATCCTCTTCATTTTCAAAGTTGGAACAGGTATAATCCGTGATCCTGCCTTCCCGGAAGGTCAGCTTCAGATCCCTGTACTGCAGCTCGTTCAGGTACACCCTGCTCACGTGCAGAACCCCTTGTGTCCCTTCCAGGACCGGGGAGGTGAAAATCTCGCCCACCGGGATATTGACGTCTGCCACACAGTTTTCGAAGACCGTCTCTTTTTCCGGATCCTCCAGAGTATGCAGCTTCACTCTGATATCCGTCTCGTTCTTCCCTTTTCCCAGTACATGGACGTACTCTCCCTGATCCAGAGCGTCGATCATCCTCTGCTGTACAGTCTCATAAAGCTTGGCATCCAGGGTATTGATCCGGATGACTTCATCAAAGATCTCCGCATACTGCTCTCCGATCTCCGGAACCGGAAACGCGATAATCGTGAAGCTCCGTTCCTCCCCCTTGATATATTGGTTTGTGATCTGCCCGGATCTGCTGTCATATGCCAGGGATAAGCTTCGCTGTGCTTCTGTATAGGTGTTGGCTTCCTTTTTCACCTGCGGAGAAAAAGGGTTCTCTCCAAATGTCTCGATCAGTGCCGGGCCCGCATACTGCGCTGCCTGTCTCTTGCTCTCCTCGTACACATGCCGGACCACATCCAGCTTCCGCTCCATATACCGCTTGTCCAGGAACAGCGCCTCATCCTGGCGGTGGTCATATTCGTACTGCTTATTCGCGGCAGCTCCCCAGAAACCGACCTTTCTCTGTCCGCACTTTGTCACCACGCTGGAAGCCGCACGGTAAATGACCGGGGCCAGACCCATTTTTTCAAAATTCTCGATCGCCAGCTTGACTACCCGCTCAAATCCCAGACGATAACGGATATCTACCACTGATTTTTTTGACAGGTCCTTTCCCGTATTAATAAAGCCGATCCGATAGCCTTCCGTATAGACGTCCGCCATCTTTTTCAGAGTCTCCAGCGGCAGGCTTCTCAGATGCCTTGCGGTTCCCAGCTCATTTTCTGTAATGTATTCCCCGAAGCGGTACAGATACCTCTCATCGTCCAGGTCTTCACAGAGCACCACATCCGCCGCAAAGGACTGCATGGGATAGAGCTGTTCCTCAATCCGATCTGTCAGGAAGACATCGCAGTAATCGCTGGCATACCAGTAGAAGATGTCCTGTATGCTCTCAGGCTTTGGAATCCCGCCTTCAAAATGATTGTAGACCTGGATCAGCAGTTCGTTCAGGATCGTCAGATAATCGGGCCTGCACTCGAAGGCATAGGCGATCCCGCCGCGAAGCTCCGTATACAGGAAGCTGAGCAGCTTTCCCATTTCTTCCCCGAAGACGGACACGGCATACTCCGGATTGGCATAGCTTTTTTCATAATGGTCCGGCAGGATGTCCGCATATAAGGCAAGATTCCCCTCCTGCAGCTCTTCCAGGCTGAGTTTGTGCCAGGAGCCGTCCATGATCTGCCTGGTGATCTCTGTCAGCCCCAGGGCAAATCCCGCCATCTGCCGGAAATAATCCCGAAACGGCTCCGCCGTGGTGTCCTCCGCCTGCATCTCCTTCAATCTTGCGACCGACAGGTCATACCTTTCCTGATATCCTTCCTTTTCAGACTCCGGCGCTCCCTCCGGAATCTGGCCTTGGTTTTCACTCATTTCCTAACTCCTCCACAAAAAATAATGATCAGGCCGAGCAGGATCAGCAGATTCGCCGCGATCCCGAGCCTGCAGAAGATATATCTCTTTTCTCTCTCCCGAAATCCTTTTACACCTGCCCGTACTCCCAGAGCGGAAAATATCATTGCCATGATACCGAATCCGCCGATAAATCCCGCGGCCGCGCCATGCTTCCAGTACGCGATCCCCACTGCCCCCGCGAGAAGCAGAAAAGAGCCGGAAGCATACCAGCAGGAATGCGCGCCCATGTGGGAATATTTCATAGGGGCCTGTCCGTACTTCCTGGTCCCCCACTTTTTTCTCCCCCTGTCACGAATCCGCTTTTTTGTATAGTTTGCGCTTCTGGCCATAACACTTTCTCCTTATGATATTGCAGATCAAAAATAAAATGTATCCCAGAACACCTCCCAGGGTATTCAGAAGCAGGTCATCCACGTCAAAGCTTCCGACCCTGGCAAATAGCTGAAAGATCTCCACCCCCAGGCTCAGAGCGAAGCTGTAGAACAGTGTCTGGAAAAATCCTCTGCTCGTGCTTGCCATAGATATGAAAAATCCATACGGCACAAAGATCAGGATATTTCCGAACAGATTAGCAAATACGGCAAATACCCCCAGCTCCTCCCTGTATTCGATAAAGCGCATGATCTCCTTGAACAGCACCAGGTTATACCGATACCCTTCCGATGGCTCCGTGCGTCCGTACCACTCCGCAAAGCACAAAAAATACACCAGAAATGCAATATAAAGTACAAACATTACTTTTCCAAGAATGCGGTACCTTCTAACTTGTCTCTGACTCAAAATAATACTCCTTCAGATTGTCTCCCGTCCGGTCCCGGCCGGACAGCCCCTTAAAATGTGATCTCTCCCCGATGCTTCAAAAGCCGTGCGCCGTTCACGATGGTGATCACCCCGGATGTGATCCCGATCACGATCATCACGATCCCAAATGCAATATTCATTCCGCCGGATGACGTCATTGTTTTATATGCTCTCTCCATGCAATCATGCTCCTTTGATAGTATTTGTGCTTGGCAGTCCAAAAGCCGCCGCTTTCATAGCGGCCTCCGTTACCGGTCACGCTGTAACCTTCACACCATATGTATTATAATATGCATCAATCGCTGATTTTAATGTATCATCGATCACGATTTGTCCGCCGCATTCCTGATTGTAGAGACACTCTACTACTTCTTCCATACTTACGAGCGCCGCCGTGTCAAATCCATAAAGGTCTTTGATCTCATCCAGCGCGCTCTTCTGTCCGCCTTTTCCGACCTCCATGCGGTTCAGGGACACGATCAGCCCCTTCACCTCCACGTCAGCCTGGGCTTTCAGGATGGGGAAGGTTTCCTCAATCGACTTGCCGGACGTGGTCACATCCTCAATGATCACTACCCTGTCGCCGTCCTGCAGCTTACTTCCCAGCAGGATTCCCGTATCCCCATGGTCCTTGGTCTCCTTCCGGTTGGAGCAGTACCGCACGTCCTTGCCGTACAGCCTGCTGATTGCGATCGTCGTCGCCACGGACAGTGGAATCCCCTTGTATGCGGGCCCGAACAGTACGTCAAAATCCAGCCCGTAATTGTCATAGATTGCTTTTGCGTAGTATTCTCCCAGCTTCTGGAGCTGGGTTCCCGTCACATAAGCGCCCGCATTCATGAAAAACGGAGATTTTCTTCCGCTCTTTAATGTGAAGTCACCGAATTGAAGCACCTTGCTTTCCACCATAAATTCAATAAATTCTCTCTTATAGCTCTCCATAGTCCTGCTTCTCCTTCTTTTTGAGTTTCACTTATTATCTTCTCTCAAAATACTTTTTCAATCTTATCCGATCGTCCTGCGCAAAACGGATATCTTATTTTATATCCTATCGCACAGTTCTGTACTAAACGTCACCTCATTCTAACATATCATTTCCAAAATAACAATTAAGAAACAGGATTTTGCGGGTAATTTTACCATTTGCATAGAGACGAAACACTGCAGACCGCTTTTCTGTATCATTTTGTCATACAGGAAGCCTGCCGATGGCAGCCTTTCTGCATACGATGGTATGAGAAAAGCCGACCGGAAACGAAGAGATCCGATCAGCTTTCTACAAATTCTATTCTTCAAAACCACTGCCGGACAGGCCCTGCTGCTGAATCAGCTCTGCCTCCTCCTGCGTGATCACATGGTGCCTGACCATGCTCTGCAGCACCAGGACCACGCGTCGGGCGGCCAGCTCCCGGCTGATATCCGGGGAATACATGGAAGGCGCGTTGGGCACCCCGGCCAGCATGGCGGCTTCGTAATCCGTCACTTCTTCAGGCAGCTTCCCGAAGTAACCCATAGAAGCCGCATAGATTCCCTCATAGCCGCTGCCGAAATTGGCCGTATTGACATACAGTTCAAAGAGTTCCTCTTTAGTATAGTTCTTTTCCATATCATATGCCGCAAATACCTCCGCGACTTTTCGCTCTATTCGCTTCTCCTGCGTAAAAAGCATGTTTTTCGCAATCTGCTGAGTAATCGTACTTCCGCCTTCCACATAAGACATTTCCCGGATATCCGTCCATGCGGCGCGCGCGACCGCGATCGGATCAATTCCCGAATGGGACATAAATCGGTGGTCCTCCACGGATATGACGGCTTCTACATAAAAATCAGACATCTCAGAATAGACCGTAAAGTTTTCCTTCGCGCGGATCTCCTCCACACGCTCTTTAATAGAAGTCTGAGATATGGCGTCCTGGTACATCCGATATCCTTTCACTCCGAAAAAAGCGCCGACTGCCCCTGCCATTCCCAAGGCAAGGAGTAGCATGGTAAATATAAATTTTCGGATCGGATGTCTTTTTCTTCTTCTCTTCACTATCCTGTCAATTCCTTTCCGTACTTTTGACCTGCCGTTTCCGGTATCAGGTCATCTCATCACGCAGTGCGTCAATGATATTTTCCTTTCTGATCTTACTTACAGCATACATCATTGTGACGAATATTACAAGGAATACACTAAGAACACTGATCCCGATGCCAGTCCACGGTAGAATAAAGGCTGTGTCGTCCGTTGACATGGTCTTAACGATCAGCACGGAAGCCAGCAGTGACAGAGGGATCCCGATGGCCAGCGCCTTGATGCCGTAAAGCGCGCATTCAAAACGCATCATTTTATTAAAATCCTTATCCGACATTCCCACGGAGCGCAGCATTGCCAGCTCCCGCCTGCGCAGCTTGATGTTAGTAGAGATCGTATTGAACACATTGGCCGCCGCGATCAGTGAGATCAGAGCAATAAAAAGCCAGGCAAATACGTTGGCGATAAAGAGGTAATTTCGATACTGCTCAAATGCCTCGCTGCTGTTTATCAGTGTATAGGAATATGATATTCCTTCATCGATCACGACCTGGCGCATTTCCTCTACAGCCTGAGACGCGTTTTCCGCTTCAAAGCACATCCCCTTGACTCTAAGCTCCGCCGGAAGATCCGAAGGCGCCAGTGTTTCCTTCACTGACCAGGGGGCAATGATCTCCAACGTATAGGGCAGTGTTTTCTGCCCGGCGGCATCCACAATCGGCGGAATGTCAGGCGGAACAAACTCTGCAGGCGTTATGGTGACATTCTGCTCCTGTCCTGTTGTTCCATCCGTCATTTTGGGGGAAATGGCAAGTTCCACGGAAGCACTTTGAAACATATCCGCAAGGTCTTCAGCGCCTTTCACATTGTCGCTGTCGTCGTTGATCTTGGCGACGGCAATCCGTTTCCCGTTTTGGCCCATATACTCTGCCGCCGGCAGTCCCAGCTTTTCAACCAGCTTCTGATAAAACGCGTCGTCAAAAAAATGCACTTCCAGCAGAAGCTCCTGATCCTCCCGCGCGAAGCCTCCGCCCGACGCTTCCCAGTATGCATCCGTAAGCAGATCCGGAGAAGCCTTGCAGGAAAAAGCGATGGCCGCCCGGCAGGAGCTTTCCGAAATACCGGATATTGTTTTCATCTTGTCATAAAGGCGGAACAGTTCTTCATCCTCCATCTCCCGCGTCCCGAACCCTATATCATAATCAGACACAGTTTTTAACCCGTCCGCCGACTGCTGCATGCTTTCGATCAAAGCATTGGCAGATACAAACAATACGATACTCAGTACCAGGGAAAGCACGATACTCCGGTAACGCTTCCGGTTTCGTTTGAAATTTTTCAGGGCAAGGGTTCCTTCCAGGCCGTACATGCGCTGCTTTCTCTGAGAGATTTCCATCGCCCCGGATTCCACTTTGATCTCATTGGTCTGCCGGATGCATTCCATCACCGGCAGGCTGACTGCTTTTTTCGCCGGCAGCCAGGCTGAGATCAGGATCGTAACCAGGCTGACCGCGGTCGCGCCTGCCACCGCCGGGAGAGATACCTTTGTCATAAGCGGAACCCCTGTGTACAGAACGGCGCCAAACCGGCCGGATACTACGGAGATCACGCCCCGGATGCACCCCAGGCCTGCCAGGATACCGATGGGAATCCCCGCCGCGCCGATGCACAGTCCTTCAAAAAGAACGGAATTGCGCAGCTGCTTCTCCGTAGCCCCCACAGAGGCCAGCACCCCGATCTCCCGGATCCGTTCGCTCAGTGAGATGCTGAAGGAATTATAGATCAGAAAAACCGAGCCGATCATAATGATCGCCAGCACGATTCCCCCGAAGGAATATAAAAACGCCATAAACACCTTGTCCGACGGCCTGTCTGAAATTCCCATAATGCGCAGCACATCATAATTCAGCATGCAGGGATATCCGGCTTTTACCTGATCCGTATAGGAATACACCTTACGCATCTGATCCAGCGTGACAAACAGACTGAGCGGATTGTAGCCGGACGCCGCATCTGTCTTTGTGATGAGTGTACATCCCGGGGATTCCTCGGTCTCAAACACCGGGGTCCTGCAGATTCCGACTACCGTATAGGTCTTCTCCTTCCGGGGCAGAAAGTTCTCCGCTCCGGCCTCGTATGGATCGGCCTGGCTCAGCTCCTGCTCTCCCCGCATACGGCTTCCCACAAAAAGCTCCAGTGTGCTGCCTGTTTTGCCGGAAATGCCGCATTCTTTCATAGCGCTTCCGGACACAAGTATCTCCCCGTCATTTTCCGGGAGCCGCCCGGACAGCAGCGTGATGGGCAGAGCCTGGAAGGTCTCCTCCTGAAATCCGGCAATGAAAAGATAGGGCCTGCCGGGATCAGTCTCGTTCTCCGACTTTGCATAACCGATATTTTCAAAGGTCACTGTGTCCGTTACCTCTTTGTCCTTGGAGCGTTCCTGCACAAAGGAATCATCTACATTCAAAAACGCGGCGCTCCACCCTCCGTACTTCTGTATGGCTCCCCGCGCCATATAGTCCAGCAGTGATACGCCGAAGGTGGTCACCCCTGTGATCATCACCGTAGACAATACCACACCAATGATAGTTACGAGGGTCCGTGCGCGGTTCTTTTTCAGCCCCTCCAGGGCGATTTTATGAAAAATATTCATGGCCGCTTCACCTGCCTTTTGCTCACCTCATCTTCGCTGTCCGGCCGTGTTTCTATTCTGTCCGGGATCCGGGCCTTCGAAGCCGTCTGCCGTTCATCCTGCAGGATCATCCCGTCTGAAATACGGATGATGCGGTCTGCCTGGAGGGCGATATTTTTATCGTGGGTGACCAGGATCAATGTCTGCCCATATTCCTTGTTGCTCTTTTTCAAAAGCTTTACGATCTCATGTCCGTTCCGGCTGTCCAGGCTTCCGGTCGGCTCGTCGGCAAGCATCACCTGAGGCGCGTTCATCAGAGCACGTCCGATGGCGACACGCTGCTGCTGTCCGCCGGAAAGCTGGTTGGGGAGATGCGTCTGACGGTCCTCCAAACCAAGCAGATGCAGCAGGTCATTCAGCCGTTTCTGATTCACCTTCCGTCTGTCCATCAGCACCGGCAGGGTGATATTTTCCACCACATTGAGGGTGGGGATCAGGTTATGGAACTGATAGATCAGCCCCACCTGCCGTCTCCGGAAGATGGCCAGCTTCTCGTTGCTCTGATCATATACATCCTGCCCGTTCAGATAAATTTTTCCCTTTGTAGGCACGTCTACCCCGGCAATGGCGTGGAGCAGCGTGCTTTTTCCGGAACCGGAAGAACCGATGATTGCGGTAAACTCGCCCTTTTCAATCGTCAACGAGACACCGTTCAGCGCAACGACCTGGTTTTCGTTCTTGCCGTAAACCTTGTATAAATTTTCCACTTTCAAAAAATCCATAATGTGAACCTCCTTTAATTTATGGACGTTCATAACCGGATAATCTCTGGATTTCTTCTGTCATAAATGTTAAATACGCACTTCTCAAATATGGCATTATGCCGAGACGTCCGGTTCTGAACTTTTTTTATCATAGGATTTCACACTTACATTTTCGTGACTTTTTTGTGAGAGATTCGTCACATTTCCATTCGTAAAAATTTCAATTCGTATACAGCTTCCCGTTATTTTGGAAAGCGGATGATAAAGACCGCGCCGCCCTGAGGATGATTCTCCGCGGTCACCACCCCTCCCTGCCGGGTGATGATCGTTCTGCAAAGCGCCAGTCCGATGCCGTATCCTGCCGCCCTGGAATTTTTCCCTCTGTAAAAACGATCAAATAAGGAGCACAACTCTATTTCTTCAAACCCTGCTCCATTATCATGAATCGTAAGCTCCGTATACAGCAGATTGTCTTCACAGGCAATTTCGATCCGCCCCTGGTCGCCGGCGCTTTCCATGCAGTTTTTCAAAATATTCCGGATTGCCTCTGCCATCCAGTCCGAATCCCCCTGGATCTCAATCCCCTCCGGCACTTCCGTCCGTAACGCAATACTGTGCAGCTCCATCGGGATCAGAAGCGGACGAAGGGCTGCATCTATCAGCCCTCGAACATCCACTGGTCCGCTTCGGAATACGGCAATGCCTGCGTCCAGACGGGATAATTTTAATAAAGAAGTGATGAGCCAGTCCATCTGCGCCAGCAGCTCCTCTGTCTCCTGCAGCAATTCCCTGCGCTCTGTTTCCTCCGGGTTGTTTTCCAGCAATGACAGGATCAGGTTTACGGAGGTCAGAGGGGTGCGGAGCTGATGGGCAATATCTGCCAGCGAATCAGCAAGATTCTCCTTCTCCTTTTTCAGGGCCGCATTCTGTTCCCGAATGCGCTGTGTCATTTTCGTGATCTCGCTGCGCAGGATCGAAAGCTCTCCCTCCTCGGATTCGCTGATAAACAGATAGTCCGCATTGTGCAGCACCAGATCAATCTGCTCTGAAATCTCCGCAATACTTCGATACCTCGCTCTGGTAAACACATAGAACAGAATTCCGAATACAAAGGCAGACAAGACGGCAAGCAGCCCTGCCGGCCTGTTAATCAGAAATCCCGCTGCTGTAAAAGCCACGGCGATCACGAAAAAGCAAACGACAAACCGCCGGTATTCTTTATTTCGAAGCATACCTGTCCCCCAATCGATATCCAGTCCCGTGAACCGTCAGGATCATCTCCGGGTTGGACGGATCTTCTTCCATCTTCTCCCGAAGACGTTTGATATATACAGTCAGTGTATTGTTTGTGACGAATTCGCCTGCCGCGTCCCAAAGCTCACCCAGAAGGCGGTCCCTTGTGAGGATTGCTTTCGGATTGCTGACGAACATCAGCAGCAGACGGTATTCCAGGGCGGACAGTGGGATCTCCCTGCCGTCCTTTTTTACAATACCGGCAGTTGTGTCCACATAGAGCCCGTCCGCTTCATAGACAGTGGAAACACGTTCGCCCCGCCGCAGAGCTGTCCGTATCCGCGCCACCAGCTCCCTGGGACGGAATGGCTTGGTGATATAGTCGTCCCCTCCCATGTTTAACCCGGTCACTACACTGGCCTCATCCCCAGAAGCCGTCAAAAAGATCACGGGGATATCCTGCACTTCTTTGATCTCCGTACAGACCGTAAATCCGTTTCCGTCCGGCAGAGAGATATCCACCAGCCCCAGATCAAACTTTTGTTTTCCCAGCATGTCGAATGCCTGCTGCCGTGTCGGAGCGTGAGCGACTGTAAAGCCCTCCGCGCTGAGCAGTCTGGTCAGATTTTTGGCAATCGTCATATCATCTTCTACTAAAAAAATCTGTTTCAATTTTTTATCCTCCTGAACTGTCAAGCAGAATATGGGACACACCATCACCATGCGGCCCTGTGCCTCATATAGCGTTACCGCAAGCACCCGGTCAGTATGTGAACAGTCACCCATATAGCCGCAGTCCGTAGCCTGTTGTCAAATAATTCTTGCATTCTCCTCAAGGACATCATATCATATCTTTATGGTTTTCTCAATGAATCACAGAATATGGAGAGGGTCTACCATTGGAACGCTTTAGAAAAGCAACGGCAGCAGGCACGTCAAGAATTGCGGAAATACTCATTATTTATATTTTGCGTTGAAGAAAGTAAAGTTTATCCGCAAAAAATGTTGACATTCCATTTTAAGCGTACTATAATATTACAGCGTGAAAAAGGGAGAAACAGTATACACCAAAGCCCCGGAGTATACTGATTTCATATAAAAACAGATATCAAAATGAAAGATTAACAGAAAATAACAGGAGGAACCCCCATGAAAACTTATATGGCTAATCCAGACAAGATTGAAAGAAAATGGTATGTGGTTGACGCTGAAGGCTGCACATTAGGACGTCTTGCTTCCGAAGTGGCAAAAGTGTTAAGAGGCAAGAATAAGCCGGAATTTACCCCACATGTTGATACAGGCGATTATATAGTAGTTGTAAATGCAGAGAAGATAAAAGTAACAGGCAAGAAGCTGCAGCAGAAGATCTATTATAACCATTCCGAATATGTAGGCGGAATGAGAGAGACCACTCTGGCAGAGATGATGCAGAAGAAGCCTGAGAAGGTAGTGGAACTGGCTGTAAAGGGAATGCTTCCGAAAGGACCTTTGGGAAGGGCAATGATTAAGAAGCTTCATGTATATGCTGGTCCGGAGCATGCACAGCAGGCTCAGAAGCCAGAAGCATTGACATTTTAAGGAAAGGTTGAAAGGAGGACATTACAGTGGCTAATGCAAAATATTACGGAACAGGAAGAAGAAAAAAATCTATCGCAAGAGTATATCTGGTACCTGGTACAGGTAAGATCACTATAAATAAAAGAGATATCGACGATTATCTGAGTCTGGAGACCTTGAAAGTCGTTGTTCGCCAGCCCCTCGTTGCAACAGAAACAACCGACAAGTTTGACGTACTTGTCAATGTACATGGCGGCGGTTACACCGGACAGGCCGGAGCAATCCGCCACGGTATCTCCCGCGCCCTGCTCGAAGCAGATCCGGAGTACAGGCCGATCCTCAAAAAAGCCGGCTACCTGACCCGTGACCCGAGAATGAAAGAAAGAAAGAAATACGGTCTCAAAGCGGCTCGTCGCGCTCCGCAGTTCAGCAAGCGTTAATCGGCTGTTCAAACCGTATCAAAATTGCTCAAAAACCCCGGAAAATCAAATGTTTACGGTTAGGCGGTATAGCCCTGATTACAAGGGCTGTACCGTTTTTTCGAGTTCCTATGCGCCTAGCCGTTTCGGTTGCGTGGCAGAAAGGAAATTGATTTCTCCCACAAAATTGAAAACAATATCCACTTTCTGTACCCGTTTCCCGTCCACCTTTTTCGGCACATGGACTATGATTTTCTTGATAGATCTCCGCCTAGTACAATGTTGCATTAATTTTGAAGTAATAAGTGTTCGACGTTCATGTCAATACAAGGCGGAGGAAGGAGGCGATGCCGGCAGCATCGTTGACTGACTCCAACGCAGTAATGGCATGGACAGCGAGCACTTATTACTCAATTATTAATGCGACATTGTACTAGTACAGCATTGCGTAATTAACGGTGAATTCTGCACCTGCTATTTCTGCCAGTTCTGCGTTGTCGTCAATCAACGATACCACCGCATCCCTCCGGCCGGCATGATGACAAAGCTCTGGAGCCAGATATAGATCACATAAATTCCAGGTGCCACTGCGGACAGTGACAGGAGGATATTGTTCATGCCAAAGGCGAGGACGGAGATCAGACACTGCGACAGCGCCACCGGAACACCGACTTTAATGATTTCTGCCATCATGCTTCCATCCGGCAGGAATCCTTTCTTCTCGAAACGGACTTCTTTGTTGAAATGTAAATTCATCCAGAAACCTGCCACCGCTGCTACAGCCTGCGCAATCACAGTCGCATATGCCGCCCCTGCAATCCCCATGGCAGGAAGCCCAAACCAGCCAAAGATCATAACAGGGTCAAGCACAATATTTACCACTGCTCCTGTCAGCATGGAAACCATGGTGAGATTTGCCTTTCCGGGCGCCGATAAAAGCCTCTCCATCATGACCTGATGCTTCTCCAGTTAAAGAGATTATCGCACAGATTTCGAGACTTGTAAAAACGCTAGGCTTACAGTTAAAGTAACCTTCCCTTACCAGCTTCCTGGCCATATCTGAAAATACACGTTTCGATTTCTATTCTAACAATTCAGATTTCAATTTTTCAAGCAGTCGTTCGGCAATGGGGGTAAAGATTTGGTATTTTTTCCAGATTAAATATATCTTTGTTTCAAGCTTCGGCGTGAGGGGACGGAAAACAAGTCCGCTTTCAGGGTTTGTGTCAATCAAATGTTCAAAGGTCAAAAGATAGCCAAGTCCTTCTTTCACAAAAAGCGATCCGTTATATGATAGCCGAAACGACCCTTCAAGGTGTAATTTATCCATGCTGTTGCCACACCATTTGGAAATATCATTGATCCATCCCTGTTCTGAACAAAAAAGAGGGAGTCCAAATAAGTCATCCACGCAGATGGCTTCTTTTTCCGCCAATGGACAGTTCTCTGGCATAACAACACCCCAAAGATCAGCATGGGGAAAGGTCAAATAATGATATTTCGCAGTATTGGGTTCCTGTGCTAATACGGCAAAGTCAATGATACCTTTATCCAGTTTTTCCGTAACTTGTTCCGTGTCGCCGCTGGTGATATGATAACGCAGAGCAGGGTAAGCCTCCTTGAATCTTCTGATTGTGGCAGCGAGGTATCTAATCTGGTAGGATTCCGCCAGACCGAAGTAAACATCCCCGCCCAGAACATCATCTAAGGTAAGAAATTCCATTGTGATTTTGTCAGCCATTTTTATCAGGTCTTCTGCCCGTTTTCGAAGCAAAACACCTTCCTCAGTCAACTGTATGCTAAAGCTATGGCGCGTGAACAGTTTTTTCCCAAGCTCATCTTCAAGCGCTTTTAACTGCTTGGAGAGTGTGGGCTGGGTAACGTGAAGCAGCTCTGCTGCACGGGTCATGTTTTCTTCTCTTGCCACGGCAAGAAAATATTTCATGGTTCGCAGTTCCATTTTGCCCTCCTGTGATATTCCTGAAATTTATATCACGATATAAATTATAGCCATTAGCAAAATGGAAGTCAAGGGGATATAACCCAAAACCCGGGAAAAGGAGACTCGAAACGTTTGGTTTCGGTTAGAGTCGGGTCATAAAGACACCACAAATACTGTTATTATAAGGCTTTTTGGACAT
>NZ_JBQIKP010000010.1:0-106718 GCF_056796775.1 Schaedlerella sp. | reverse complement strand
CGGCTCGCCGTTGGCGTCCAGCGAGATGGACACCGAGCCGGGCATCGGGATGGGCGTGCCATAGGACACCGCCCCGTCCTCCGAAACCGTGAGCATCGCATAGTGCGTGTTCTTAAGGTTGTATTTCACTTTGTTCTTTTTATTCTGCATCCGTCATGCCTCCCATCCAAAAATATACAGCGCCTCATAAAGATGCTCGCTGCCGATCCATGTTTCCGATTTGTTATAAAAAACCTCATGCGCGTCCAGCACATCCTCCACTTTTTTCTCCAGCGCTGGGTCTTTCTTATCAGTGTAGATTTCCACATGGACGTTTGCGCCCTTGTGGTACACTTTCCCGTCCGCCGCAAAATTATCGCTCCCCGGAATAAGATAACAGAGGAACGGCGGCTCCGGCGACTCCCCTTCCGCAAAATGGTCATAGGCGAAAGACAGCCCCATCTCCGCGATCATGCTTACAAGTTTTTCCATAAATACATCACCCCCTCAGAGCCTTTTCTATTTCCTGCTCCAGCGTCCGCTCCGCCCGTTTCTCCGCAGGCGCAATGTGCGCTTTTCCAGGGACGCGCCCGCCGCCCCGTTTGGCGTGGCCGAATTCCAGGAGGTGCGAGATCTGGTAGCGGTTCCGGGAATGCACCACCAGCTCGATGGAGTTGGAGGTTTCCTTCACGTTCTTCACAGACCAGCTCTTCGCATAGGCGCCCGTGTCCTTCGGCGCTCCCTCCTGGATATCCTTTTTCACGGAATCCCCCGCTTTCTTCACCGCCTTTTTCAGCTTATCCGCCGCAAGGTCCGCATACTCCGTCAACCCCTCCATCACTGCGGCTGCAAGCTGGTCAACCCTTACCCTGTCTGACATCATTACCGCCCCGCTTTCTCACATTTGAATTTCAATGCCCGTTTTTTATTGTTCAGATGGTCTACTTTCAGAATGTCATAAATGCCGCCGTCCCACAGAATGCGGAAACCCGTGGTGTCCACACCCTTTGCCTTCTGGCAGAAGCGCACCGTGAAGCTGATGTCCGGATGTTCCACGGTCTGCCCCGCCGCCTCGGATTCCGCAGAGGACTTCCCCGGGGAATCGCTGACGGTGGCATGGCAGGAATAATAATCCGTCCACACATTCTCATGGTTCCCGATGGCATCGGACACCATTTCATTTTTCTGGAACATGATCCGCACATTCATTGCCGCCACGTCCATCAGAACGCCTCCTTCCTTGCCCCAAAGAGCAAAGCCCGCAGGGTGAGCGTGAGGGCGCGGTGGTCGGCATCTTCCCGGTGTTCGTAGATGTAGGCCGCCGCATACAGCACGGCAATCCCGGCATTTTCCACAGCAGAAAACTCTTCCATTGAATCCATCCGCGCCACGTCCATGCAGAGGCGTTCCGACGCCCCAATGATGCTTTCGATCAGGGCATCGTCCTCGTCATAGTCCACACGGAGGTAGTTCTTCATCTCTTCCAGCGTCACTGCCATGCCTCCACCTCCCTCCGAAAAACCTTAAGCCGAAGCCCCTTTCTGTTCCAGCACCTTCACCGCTTCCGCAAGGATCATCTTCCCGTCCACACGCTGCGAGGCAAGGAAGCCCACCTGCCCGCTTGCCGCGAACAGCTCGTTCAGACGCTTGAAGGAACGCCCCTGCCGGTCAGCAATCCAGTAATAGGAAAAGTCGCCGAAAGCGATGGTCTTTGCGCCCGCGGCCATGGCCGGCATATACGCCGAGGTCTTGATGGGGCGGCCTAAGATCATGTCCGGCGTCCCGGCTGCCAGGGACGGCTGCCACAGGTACTGCCCGTTATTGTCCTTCAGCTTGCGGATGGCCTTGATGGTGGAATCATTCAGCACCCACACGGATTTCTTGCGGTACGGGGATTTCAGCGAATAATACAGATCCATCAGCTCATCCGCCGTCACAGCCGTGGCGGATGCGGCGGTCACGCCCGTTTCCGCGCCGCCCGTGGCCGCAAGCACGCCCAAGGGCTTTCCCTTGCCGTCCCCTGTGAAGAACGCCTCCTCTTCCTTCGCCCCGATACGGCGAGCAAACTCGCGGGAGATATAGGACTGCAGGTCAAAGACGCTGTCGTTTAAAAGCTCCTCGGAAACCTTGATCAGCGTGCCTAACTTGTAAGCGCCAATGGATACCTGACCGAAGGAGTCGTCGCTCTCCGGGAACGCGCCCTCCTCGTCAATCCAGGACGCCGTGCCCTTGGATGCCACCACCGGGATCTTGCGGTCGCCGCTGGAGGTCTTGATGACCTTCGCCATCTGGCGGAAGATGTTCTCCTCCTCCAGAGCCTCCACCAGCGTCCTTTCATATTCATCCGGCACCAGGTAGCCGCCCTCGGAGTCCGTCCCGATCTGCAGGGCATTGGTCACACCCGGCATCGGAATCTTGGAGCGCATGGCGTTCCAGAAGTTCTTCCGGTAGTCGTCGGAAGCCCGCCCGGTCTTATCCTCCGCGCCGTCCGCCCCTGCCTTTCCGCCCGGCTTCCCCGTGAGGGGTTTGTTGACCGGGCGGTTCAGTTCCGCATCCAATGCCTCCTGCCGCTCCAGCCTTGCGATCTCCTTCCCCAAATCGGTGATCTCCTGCTCCATCTTCGTGTATGCGGCGTCATCCTCTGCGGAAAGGGTGCCGTTCTCCTTCCTGTGGGAATCTAAGAACGCCTTTGCCGCCTCCCATGCCTTTGCGCGTTTCTCACGCAGTTCAAGAATCATCATAATGGAATCCTCCTTCTCATCGCTTTAATAAATTAAGCCGCTCCATGAGTGCGTCCACGGAACGGCCGGTTTCTGTTTTTGGTGCGCCTTTCTCTCCCGGAGCAGGGATCTTCGCCTGCTCCCCGATGCCCGCCTTGGGTTTTTTCTCCCCGTATCTGGCAATCACTTTATTCAGCAGGGCATTGTCCGCCGCCCTGCGGGAGAACAGC
Organism: Schaedlerella sp.; assembly: GCF_056796775.1. Classification (NCBI taxonomy): domain Bacteria; kingdom Bacillati; phylum Bacillota; class Clostridia; order Lachnospirales; family Lachnospiraceae; genus Schaedlerella; species Schaedlerella sp. The sequence continues at coordinate 103,789 of NZ_JBQIKP010000010.1, read as the reverse complement.
ATGGGGCTGTGGGCGGAAGGGGATTTCTTTTCCTCCCCATCCTCCCCGTCTGTATTCCCCTCGCCATCCTCCCCCGGCCCTGTTTTTGCCCGTGCCATGATGTCATCCGCAAAGCCAAGTTCCACCGCCTTGTTCGCGTCCATCCACGTTTCCGCATCCATCAGATGCGACAGCTTCGGGCGGGAAAGCCCGGTCTTCAGCACATAAGCGTTTATGATGGACTCCTTCACCTGGTCGAGCATATCCATGGCCTTCTGCATCTCGGCATGGTCGCCCCAGGCGATGGTGGCGGGGTTGTGGATCATCAGCATGGAAACCGGGGATACCAGGACGGTGTCGCCCGCCATGGCAATCACACTGGCGGCGCTTGCGGCGATGCCATCTATTTTTACAGTTACCCTGCCTTTATAGTTGGAGAGCATATTGTAGATCTGTGCCGCCGCCACGCAGTCGCCGCCCGGCGAGTTGATCCACACAGTGATGTCCCCGCTTCCGGCATTCAGCTCATCCTTAAAAAGCTGCGGCGTGACGTCATCGTCGAACCAGCTATCTTCCGCGATGGTGCCGCTCAGTTCCAGGACGCGCTCCTCCGCCCCCGTTTCCTGGTTTTTCACTTTCTTCCAGTTCCAGAACTTCTTCGTCTTCATTGGGTTCCTCCTTCCCTTTTTGATATGCCGCCCCGGACATGGAAAGCGGCATCATGTTCCCGTTGATGAGGTACAGGTCGCCGCCCGCTTCCTCCGGGATGCGGTCAAGGTTCTCTAACTCCCGGATGTCGTTTGCCGACATCCACCCATTCTGCCGCCCCACGGCATATCCGTTCATGCGGCTCTGGTAGTCGCCCCGGAGCAGGCCGTCCACGTTGAATTTCACGAAATACTTTTTCTTTTCCTCTGCCGTCAGCAGCGACCGCGCCATGGACTGCTCCCACCTCGACACCCACGGGTTCAGGGTGTATTTCACGAACTCAAGGCTCTGCTGCTCGATGTTGGAGAAGCTGCTCTTTTCCAGATCCCCTACCATGTGGGGAGGCACACGGAAAATCCGCGCGATCTCATTGATCTGGAACTTCCTCGTTTCCAGAAACTGCGCCTGTTCCGGGGAAATGGAAATCGGAGTGTACTTCATCCCCTCCTCCAAAACGGCCACCTTGTTGGCATTGTGGCTGCCGCCGAAGGTGGACTGCCAGCTCTCTCTCACCCTTGACGGGTCTTTAAGCGTCCCCGGATGCTCCAGCACGCCGCTCGGCTGTGCGCCGTTGGCGAAGAACTTCGCCCCGTACTCCTCGCAGGCAATCGCCATGCCGATGGCGTTCTTTGCCATGGCAATGGGGGAATAGCCCACCAGACCGTCAAAGCCAAGCCCTGGGATATGCAGCACCTCCGTGGGCGGCAGGACGACCGTGCTGCCCTTTACCGTGGGCGCGTCATCCATGCTTACCGTGTATTCGTAATAGAGCTGCCCCTTGCTGTCACGCTCCACATTCATCCTGTCCGGCATCAACGGGTACAGCCCAATAACCTCCCCCTTGCCGTTGCGGATGATCTGCGAGTAGGCGTTCCCCCACAGGAGCAGGTGCGTCATCAGCGTTTCACGGAACACGAAGGAAGTCATCTCCGGGTTCGGCTCGTCATGGAGCAGGAAATACAGCGGGTGGTCCGCCGCCTTTTCCTTCCCGCCGTTGTCCGTATATCTGTAAAAATGCAGCGGCAGCCCCGCCACCGCCTCCGACAGGATACGGACGCAGGAGTACACCGCCGTCATCTGCATGGAGGAACGCTCGTTCACCCTTTTCCCGCTGGTGCTGTTCCCAAGGAAGAAACTGTAGGAACTCCCCGAAGTCCTGTCCTGCGGGGCATCCCGCCCCCTGAATAAACCGCTGAAAAATCCCATCTCCTGCCCCCTTATCCAAAATCTGCCCATAATAAAAGCACCTGCCAATCTGACAGATGCTTTCCATAATAAATCTTAATCTTTGATTTGCCTGCCCCTTTTCTCAAGCCAACCTGACAATCCTATGCCGACCTGTACCCTGAATTCTTTTGACCTGATACAAAGCTCCATCAATCCAGTAAGTAATCTTGTCACCAGCAGCATCATTTGTAATGATATTCGTGCAGATTAGGTTGCTTTCCGCATTCGTCCCGCCACAGCTAACTGGAAGAATATGATGGACATTCCACCCACAATAGATTCTCTCTCGGTTTTTCCAGATAAAAAAATTTCTTTCGCCGTAAGCCTCCCTATACATAAGGCCACCGTCGAAATCCTCCGCATATACGGCAAAGCCATAATTCTGAAACCATAGGCGCATCGCGAATTCTCTCGTGATCTTCATTTTACCACCTCCAATCCGGATCAAAATAAAAAGCCCATACACTGCCATGTGTACAGACTCGGATGATCCAGATCGGGTGCTTTACACACAGCATTACTAAAGACAACCCATCAAGATTGCCTTTTCATAAAGATGGTGTAAAGCGCCATGGGACAACAATTTACCTACCGAGAGTTTATCATCGCTTTCTCAGGGTGAACCGGAATCACTTTATCCCTGATAGTCCCACAGGGGTTTACAAAACACGATAGACAGCACAGTAAGCCCAGCCGCTCCATTCCTGCTTATCCGATATCACATCTGGAGGTTCATGACCTATACTTTTAACGGCTGCCTATTTACAATAAGAATGATACCACTTCATTCCCAAAACCTCAACAGATATTTTACACAAAGAGCAAGCCTCGGGAATCATACACGCTTTTCGAAACCTCATTCCCACACCGTATCGCCCGATCCAGCCCCATGATCATGGCGACCGCGCCGTCAATCTTCTCCGTGGACTTCTCCTTGTCCGCCTTGATGTTCCCCGCCGGATCCGTCCGGATGAAGATATTGTCCATCATCCACCGAAGGACCGGATGCCCGCCATGTGCCACCATCTGCTCCAGCACCAGCTTCATCAGCTCCTTGGTGGGCGGCGACATGTCCTTGAACCCCTGCCCGAACGGGACCACCGTGAACCCCATCCCCTCCAGGTTCTGGACCATCTGCACCGCGCCCCACCGGTCAAACGCGATCTCCCGGATATTGAACCGCTCCCCCAGCCGCTCGATGAACTTCTCGATATACCCGTAATGCACCACGTTCCCCTCCGTGGTCTCCAGGAACCCCTGCCGCGCCCACACGTCATAAGGCACATGGTCACGCCGTACCCGCAGCTCCAGCGTCTCCTCCGGTATCCAGAAATAAGGCAGCACGCAGAACTTATCCTCCTCATCCAGCGGCGGGAACACCAGCACAAAGGCCGTGATGTCCGTGGTGGAAGACAGGTCCAGCCCTCCATAGCACACACGCCCCTCCAGCCCCTCCGCGTCCACCCGGAACCCGCAGGCGTCCCACTTCGCCATCGGCATCCACCGGACGGCCTGCTTCACCCACTGGTTCAGCCGTAGCTGCCGGAAGGAATTCTCCTCCCCCGGGTTCTGCTTCGCCGACTCGCACGCCGCCTTCACCTTGTCCAGCCCCACCGTGATGCCCAGGGACGGGTTCGCCTTCTTCCACACCTTCGGGTCCGTCCAGTCGGCCGCCTCATCCGCCCCATAGATCACCGGATAGAAAGTAGGGTCAGCCTTGCGCCCCTCCAAAATATCCACGGCCTTCTGGTGCGTCTCATAACAGATGGAATTCGTGTCCGTCCCCGCCGTGGTGATCAGAAAATACAAAGGCTGCATCCTGGCATCCCCGGAGCCCTTCGTCATCACGTCAAACAGCTTCCGGTTCGGCTGGGTATGCAGCTCGTCAAAGACAACCCCGTGGATATTGAACCCATGCTTGGAATAAGCCTCCGCTGACAGCACCTGGTAAAAGGAATTCGTCGGCTGGTACACGATCCTCTTCTGGGATGCCAGTATCTTCACCCGCCTGTTCAGCGCCGGGCACATCCGCACCATGTCCGCCGCCACCTCAAACACAATGGAAGCCTGCTGCCGGTCAGCCGCACACCCATACACCTCCGCGCGCTCCTCCCCGTCCCCGCAGGTCAGGAGCAGCGCCACGGCTGCCGCCAGCTCGCTCTTCCCCTGCTTCTTCGGTATCTCCACATAGGCTGTGTTGAACTGCCGGTACCCGTTCCCCTTGACCGTCCCGAACACGTCCCGGATAATCTGCTCCTGCCAGTCAATCAGCTCAAAAGGCTTCCCCGCCCAGGTTCCCTTCGTATGGCACAGGCACTCAATGAAGCTGACCGCATAATCCGCAGCCGCCTTATCATACACAGACCCCCGCGCCCGAAACTTCGTGGGCTTATACTTCTTCAGCTTCCGCATCGTCACCAGCCTCACCTCCTCCCTGCCGCATCCTTCCCCACATCAAATACACCGTAACCATTTCCTGGAAACACAGACACCGGGACAGGCAGCAACTTGTCATTTCCCACAAGGACAGCCCAACAAGGCTCCTCCATTGATGCAGACATCCGAACATCCCCACCGCCTGTCATTTCAGCCACTGCTCATAGACCGCCCCCGCAATCTGCGCCATCATCACCGGCGGCACACTCATCCCGCAGATGTACTGCGGCAACTGGTCCAGGAAATCATAATCCTGCGGGAAAGTCTGCGTGGCCACATAGTCATGGACGGAATACCTCTCCCCGTCCACGAACCTCACCGCCATGCCGCTGGCCGTATTCGTCGGGGCGATCTTCCCGTCCGCCACAATCCTGTCCGTGAACATGGAACGCTTCCCCCGCTCCCTCTCGGAAATATCCGAAAAGCAGGTATCCCCTTTTTTCCGTTTCCCGACCAGTTCCGCCATCATGCAGTTAAGGAGCGGGATGCCGCGCTTACTGCGCACCTCCCCGAACGGGATCGGCTTCTCATGGAATTCCAGCTCCAGCTTCGGCAGCCCCAGATCCTTCCTGTGCGCCACGAAGAAAACCCTCTGCCTCCTCTGCGGCACCCCCATGGTCTGCGCGTCCAGAAGAAAAATCTGCGTCACATAGCCTGCCGCCCGGAACGCCTTCAGGAGCTCATTCACATACCCCTTCGCATTCCCACGCACCAGCCCTTTCACATTCTCCGCAATCACCACTTTCGGCTGCAAAATTTCCGCCGTATGGATGAAATGCAGGAAAAGGTCATCCAGCCTCTGCTTCTTCTGCCCCTCCCGGAACTGCTTCTCCCTGCCCCAGCCTTTTTCCCGGTCGCCTGCGTCCGAGAACACGGAGCAGGGCGGCGATCCGTCCAGGATATCCAGGTTTTTCAATTCGTCCGGATAGGCCTTCTGCTCATTGAATTCCCGTATGTCCATCAGGTAAGTGTATTTCGGATGATGGTTTGCCTGATAGACCTTCTCCATCTCCGGGTCAATCTCACAGTTTCCCAGCACCATATATCCCGCCAGCTTATAGCCCATACTGGAACCACCGCCGCAGGAAAAACAGGAAAACACCGTTTTCCCATTCTTCCCCACTTTTTCCAGGTCAGCGAGCCGCCAGTTCCAGGGGAACTTATGCCCCGGCATACCCTCATTCATCCCCACTGCTGCCGGCATCCTGTTTCCTGCTGCCACTGCCGGTTTCATTGCTGTTGAAACGGAACCCGCATCTCGGGCACTCATGCTGGAATTCTTCATCTGCAAAATCCTCCTCACCGAATTCTTTATTGTTGCCCTCCGGATCATCCGGCCCATCATCTTTCAGGGCAAACAGATCCGTGATCTCATCATCCCGGAAGCCCGTCAGCGACACATCAAAAGACTCCGCCTGCAGGCCCTCAATCTCAATCCGCAGAAGCTCCTCATCCCACCCGGCATCCTGCGCATACCGGTTATCCGCCAGGATGTACGCTTTCTTCTGCGCCTCCGTCAGATGGTCCACAAGCACACAGGGCACTTCTGCAAGCCCTTCTTCCTGTGCCGCCACAACCCTGCCGTGCCCTGCAATGATTCCATAATTCCCGTCAATGATGACCGGGTTGATGAACCCAAACTCACGGATGGATGCCCTGAGCTTGCTGATCTGCGCCGCTGAATGTGTCCTCGCGTTATTCACATACGGCACCAGCCTGGATATCTCCACCATCTGCATCTTATTTTCCATTCCCATGCTGCCTCCTTCAATTTATCCACTTGATGGCCGGATCACCGGCATATCCCTTTTCCCACACAAACCACGCATATGCCACCGCGCTGGAAGGCATCTTCACAAAATCACCGTTCCTTTCGCATCCCAGCCTTGACGAGCTCACTTACTGTGGCTGGATACGTCCAGAGCCGCATACATGCCCATCCCGTTTCCTGTCCAGTCCTTCTCCGTCCCCATCCCGTCACACCCCATTCCTTGCCCGGAGCAGCCGCTCCATCACGTCATCCTGCGGCGTGGCCCCCTGCCATGCCACGGAACAGTTCTCCTTCACAACCTGGTAGATCTGGTACCAGACCTGGTTGACCTGTTTCATATACTGCTGGGACATGGAAACATACGGCGAGGCAATGGCGTTCCCTGTCGTTGGGTGCTTCGCCAGGAACCCGTATTCGGAAATACATTCCTCGCACTGGATCCATCTGGACACCGACATGGCATACTGCTCCACAAGCTGCACGCCCACGAACCTCTCGCACCCCCGCTCCTTCAGCCACTTCCAGGTCTCCTCATAGACCTCCGCCGCGCAAAGGTCCTTCCCGCTTTTCTGCGCCGCTTTCAGGTAATCCTTTACCGGCGGCATATCCGCGCCGTCAATCGCAGGCGGCTCCGGCAGGTCCATCACCGCCGCGCTGCCGCCCTCGCCGATCTTCTCCGCCAGCGCCTTAGGTTTCCGTCCGGCTCCGGTTCTTGCGCCGCCCCTGGTAGTCCCGTCCTTTGCCATTCTCCTCCCCCTCTCCTGCAGGGGATAATACCCCGTTTGATTTCCGCTTTTTGTGCGTGTGACCCCCGCCCCGTTCCCCATGGGAAGGGCTGTGGAGATTCACACGCCCCTACCTGCCCCACCGGTCTCCGCGTTCCGCATGGATCCGCGAGTGACACGACTTGCACAGCGAGATCAGGTTCCCCCGGTCATGCGTGCCACCTTCACTCAGCGGTATCTTGTGGTGCACCTCCTCCACCGGCACGGCCACGCCTGCCGCTAGGCACTGCTCACAAAGCGGATGCTGTGCCGCATATCTGTCACGTATCCTCTTCCACGCCCTGCCGTAACGCTTCTTCGCCTCCGGGTTCCTTCCGTACTTCTCGTACCTTTTGTTCATCACCCTGGCATGTTTCTCACAATACCTGCCGTCCGTCAGCTCCGGGCATCCCGGATACCCGCATGGGTGTTTCGGCTTCCTCGGCATCTTCCCACCTCCCTCTGGGCGTAAAAAAGCCCGGCAGGATTTCCTCCCAACGGGCTCGCCTCGTGTTCTGTTTTTCGATACTACCATAATAACACGCATCCATAGGAATAACAGTGAATTAGTGTGCATTATTTATTTTTTCATCCAGTTCCGCCAATGCCTTTCCATGCAGGACATGTGTCCACCTTAAACTCCATCCTAATTCCGCAGAGATGTCCTCCCATGTCTGGAAACAGAGATATCTTTTCTCCAAAAGCACCTGATAATTACGATCCCCCACCTGTTTAATCGCTTTGGTAATCTCCACTTTCAGATCCACCAGCTTTTCAACTTCCGCATTAATCTCCGCTTCCAGGTCAATAATCTTCTCCACGGCACTCGCCATTGCGGCCTTTCCCCTGTTTGGATTTCCCGGCATGTCACTGATGGTGACCGTGGCTTTCCTTGCCAATTCATTCAGGGATGCAATCTGCTCAATCTTACTGTTGATCCTCTGATCCAGATAATAAGCCTGTGATAAATATTCCTTTGCAATCACGCTGTCGCCTCCTCCCGCATCTTCAAAATGAGGAAATCCCCATCCACCGCCGTCAATGTGCTGAACCACCTGGAATGGAAAAACCGTTCAATCCTCATTGCCTCATCAACGGAATCCCGATTCCATGGATTCTTCTTAATCTTTCTCAGTTCTGCCCGGTAATCATCGCACGCCTGCACTATGATACCATTCGCAAGGTTTTCATAGGGGTTTCCTTCAACTCTCTTTGCCATCTCCCACCTCCGCTTTGACAGCCGCAATCAGTTTTGACTGCGTTGCCTCTTTATACTCCAACGCATCCAGCACATCCTCATCAATCGTCCCTGCCGTTACAATATGCTGCACAATCACCGTTCCCGACTGCTGCCCCTGCCTCCACAGCCTGGCTACAGTCTGCTGGTACAGTTCAAGGCTCCACGTCAGCCCAAACCACACAAGGAAGCTGCCGCCTTCCTGCAAATTCAAGCCATGCCCGGCGGATGCCGGATGGATCAGTCCCACAGGGATTTCCCCCGCATTCCATTTCCGGATGCCCGCATCGGAATCCAGTCTTTCAAAATAAATTTTCCTTTCAGAAAGCCTGTCCGTTATCCTCTCCAGATCATGCTGGAACCAATAGGCTATAAGGACGCTCCTGCCATTTGCCGCCTCGATGATATCCTCCAGGGCATCCAGTTTTCTGTCATGGATAAAATACGCTTCCCTGTCATCGGTATAGACCGCCCCATTACTCATCTGCAGCAGCTTTCCGGACAGGGCGGCCGCATTGGCAGCCGTCACCTCTCCGCCCGGAAGAGATAACACGAACTCCTTTTTCAACCCCTCATAGGCCTCCTCTTCATCCGCATCCATGTAAACCTTATAACGGGAATTCACAAGCTCCGGCATATCCAGATAATCCGTACCTTTCATGGAAATCGTGATATCCGAAATCCTGTCATAAATCTTTTCATCCGCCCCCGGCAGGAGTTTGTAGCTGTAAACTATCTGCCCGTTCGTCCTGTCCGGCCTGAAATAGGCATTCCTGTACTGCCCTATAAAACGTCCAAGCCTCTTCCCCATATCCAGCACTTTGAATTCCGCATATAAATCCATGAGTCCGTTGGATGAAGGCGTGCCCGTCAGCCCGACAACCCGCCTGATAAACGGCCGCACCTTCATGAGCGCCCTGAACCTCTTTGCCTGATGGTTCTTAAAGGAAGAAAGTTCATCGATCACAAGCATGTCATAATCAAACGGCAGCCCGCTCCCATCAATCAGCCACGGGATGTTCTCCCTGTTGATGATATAGATATCCGCATCCGTCTCCAGCGCCTTCTTCCTCTCCGCCGCCGTACCTGCCGCTACGGAATACCGCAGCCCTTTCAGATGATCCCACTTCATAATTTCCTGCGGCCATGTATACCTGCATACCCTCAGCGGCGCCACAATCAGAACCTTTGACACCTCAAACCGGTTATACATCAGTTCCATGACTGCCGTCAGCGTTACCGAGCTTTTCCCCATCCCCATATCCAAAAATATGGCCGCTATAGGATGCTCCAATATGAATTTCACTGCAAATTTTTGATAATCATGCGGACTGTATTTCATCTAAAATCCCTCCAATCTGCTCTTTCCCGTCAAGAATGTGCATGGCAAATCCCAATTTTTCAAAAAGCCTGTGCCTTGATCTCTGCAGTGCCCTGGGCTTCTCCCCCGGAGCCTTCACCTCCACGAACCCGAAATGCCCGCCCGGCAATAAAACAATCCTGTCCGGCACCCCGTCAAATCCCGGAGACACCCATTTAGGGCATATGCCTCCCCGCTTCTTAACTTCCTTTACCAATTCCTGCTCAATGCTCTTCTCCCGCATCGCCAAACCTCCGTCAAATCCCTGAAAGTGCCGGGTGGTGACAGACCTCCCTAAAACTCTTTATATAAGAATGGCCAGCACTAAAAACACCTTATACGGGGTTTTCGTATCAGCCGTCACCACCCGTCACCTATGCCTGGAATCCTATAAGAAATCCTGCCCGTCCTTCAGCTTCAGCCCATAGAAAAACTTGCCCGCTTTCGTCTTGCGCCTGTTGTAGCCGGCATTCTCCAAGGCAGCCACAAAATCCCCGATCTGCCTTGTGAATTCGCCATTCTGGATCGAATATTCACGGTACCGCTGGTAGAGCTCCCCGGATTTTTCCGTATAGGAAGCATCCATGTCACAGCATTCCTCAAGGAAATGCCCCAGCCAGTCATTATCCTCACGGTACTCCCGAATGGCATCCTTTACCACCTGTGGAAGTTCCGTCTTGAATCCCGCATCAATCGCCCTCTTCGCTCCCTCAATGATCCACTCCAGGATGTACCCGCCCGCGCTCCCATACAGGTAATCCGCATAATTCTTGATGTCGCTGTCCCCTGTAATCTTCGCATTGAATGGAATGACAATCAGCCTGCGCCAGATGCCGTCATCATTTGCCCCGACTTTCGGCAGATGGTTCGTATAAAGAACCAGCGTATGGCTCGGCGTGAAAGCGAACGGAGCCTTGTACTTCTTTTCCGCAAAAATCTCATCCGTGGAGCAGAGCTGCTTCACCACAGCCGTATTCAGACGCATCCCCTCCTCCATCTCCGATGAAATGATGAGCCTTTTTCCTTTCAGCTCTGCCATCTCCGGCTTTACATTCCTTTTGCACCCCACAGTCAGCGTCTCCGCCGACAGCTTGCCGCTGTACGTCCCCATCACCCTGGAAACCGTATTCCAGAAAGTGCTCTTCCCGTTGGCGCCGCCTCCATACGCAATGATGAGATGCTCCTGATATACCCTGCCGACCGCCGCAAGCCCTACCACGAACTGCACATAACTAATCAGCTCCTGGTCCCCGCAGAAGAACAGGTCAAGACACTTCTCCCAGACATCTTTCCCCTCATCAGACGGCGGCACTGCCGTAATCTTTGTGATAAGGTCTTCCGGATTATGCGACCGCGCCCCCGCCAGTCCCTTTGACAAATCAAACGTAGCATAGGGCGTATTCAGAAGGTTTTCAGCCTTATCCAGATCCGCGACATCCACCGCAAGCATCGGCTTTGCCGCATTAAGGGCAGATACCACATATTTAAAATCCCTACGCTTCATTACGAATGCCTGGTAATTCCTTGCCTTCAGGAGCATCAGGTACAGCTTGAACGCACCTGTCGGAACAGCCTTCTCAAGAGCTTTGCCCGTCTGCTTCAAGTCCCTTTCATCCATGCCCGCGGACATAAGCGCCTTTTCCGCATTTTCCAGGCATTCCTCCGCATCCGCCAGCTGCAGGTCAAGGAACTCTTCCATCGCCCCAACCGCCAGCTGTCTGTCCTCAATCCAGGCATCACCGTCATACCTTAAATAATCCGTGGCATCCGAATATCTCAGCTCATCCCCGTATTCCTTAACGAGCGCCTTCGCCTGCCCAATATCAGAATAATCCTCTGGCCTTAAAGAACCCGTTCCAAAATCCGGATCGTACTCATCCGGCGACACATACCCTGGCTGAGTCTTCACTTTGTTCCTGAAAAACTTCAGCGCTGAATACCAGATAGTCTTCAGTTCTTCTCTCTCCAAAGGCGGGTCACACTTCGCCGCCTCATCCAGAAACATCTGCCTTGCCTTGTCCGTCTCCCCGAACCTCTTCAAAACCCTGCCCGCAAAATGGGACAGCGTCTTATTCCTCGAACCCTGCAGGATGACACCGCCTCCGTAACTGTAGCCCTCGTCCGTATCTTCTTCCTCTTCTGTCTCCGGCATAACTTCCTCATCAATGTTTATCCACCCCTCATGCCAGACAACTTCATCCGCATCAGAACCAAACAGAAACCTTGCCGCATCCAGGGCATTATCATCAAAAAACGGATACATCCTCCGGACTGCCCGCTTGAGCGCCGCATAATACTCCGCATCCCCCGTCCCCTCTATCTGGAAATAGACATGGAACTTTGGTCTCGCCGCCTTCCCGTCTTTTTCCTTCATGTGGCTGCGGCTCGGCACCGCCGCGTAATTCACTTCCTCAAAAAGTACCTCCAGTTTCCCAAAGGTGATCCAGTCCTCCGGATCCTCCGTGTGGTCATTATCGCAGTCCATCACAACCACATCCGACCGGATGAAATTGCTGATATTCCTGTAATTCTTCTTAAATTCACCGCACACATGGTCAAACCTCGCCGCTGCCTTCAACCCATCCCCGGATGAAACCTCCACCCTGTTTGGATAAACACAGTTTTTGGCATCCGCCGCCACATTGGCTGTCTGCAAAACAAACCGCATCCGCACACCTCCCATATTTTGTTCTTCTCTGCTGTTATTTCAGCCCGCATCCTTCCCAGATTCATATAAGATCCCCCATCAGACCACCCCTCTCCCAAAAACAGCAAGGGCGTTCCCACCCCTTCCAAAGGTCTATGTACCCGTCCGCGCCTTTTTCCGGTAAATCTGCAGCGGTTTTGCAAAATTTTTCTGCATGATGAATTACTTCCTTAAATTAAGTCCAACGAATCTGCAATTTTTTTACGCAAAAAATCGGAAAACCGCCGCGCCAGGTACATAGACCTCTGCAAAAAGAAGGGAAACATCTGGCTCATAAATTTTTCAAAAAAATTCTTTGAAAAACCGGAAAATCCCATTCCCGGGTACATAGACCTCCAGAACAGGAGGGAAGCCGTTCAGAAAGCGAGGTGCCAATGGCAACAGAAAAAACAATTCAATAAGCCGCCCAGGGACAGCCCCAAAGGCGGCAGAAACAGGCAAGACAATATTCACAAAAAGGAGAATGACAAAATGGGAAAAATGAATGAACTCTCCATGATCATCGACAATCTCATCGCATGCGGAGAGACACTGGCAGCGACAGGCAGAGCCCTGAAAGATTTTTACTCCCAAGCGGATGAAGCCGCGCCGACAGAAAAGCTGAAGGGAAAGAAAGCCCCGAACGCAGAAAAGAAAAATGAATCGAAAGCACCCGCAGCGGCAGAACCGCAGTATTCAAAGGAAGATGTCCGCGGCATTCTCGCAAAGAAAGCCAATGAAGCAGGTGGCCGGTTCAAAACGGAAGTAAAAGCCCTTGTGAGAAAATACGGCAGCGGCGGCAGCCTGACGGACGTCCCGGCAGAAAGCTATCCCGCGCTTGTGAAAGAAGCGGAGGGACTGACCGATGGCTAAGCATGCATACCTCTCCGCCTCGGCAAGCCACAGATGGCTGAAATGTCCGCCTTCGGCAAAGCTGTGCGCAGAGATGAAAGACGAATCAAGCCCCTACGCACAGCAGGGCACGGATGCACATGAGCTCTGTGAATACAAAGTATTAAGCGCCCTCGGCATACCGACGGATAACCCCGCAGGGCATCTGGATTTTTTTGATGAGGAGATGGATTCCTGCACCGGCCAATACTGCTCCTTCGTCATCGAGCAGTTAGAGGATGCCAAAAATTACTGCAGGGATCCGAAAGCCCTGGTAGAGCAGCGTCTGGATTTTTCCCGATGGGTGCCGGGCGGCTTTGGCACGGGCGACTGCCTGATTGTGGCAGACAAGGTACTCCACATCATAGATTTCAAGTATGGCCAGGGCATCCTAGTGGATGCCGAGGACAACCCCCAGATGATGTGCTATGCCTTAGGCGCGCTGGATACCTATGACGGCATCTATGATATTGAATCCGTAAAAATGACCATCTTCCAGCCCCGCCGTGAGAACATCAGCACCTGCACCATCAGCAAAAAAGCGCTCCTGGAATGGGCGGATACCTGCCTGAAACCCATTGCCGAACTCGCCTACAACGGCGAAGGGGAATTCCAGGCGGGAAGCTGGTGCCAGTTCTGCAAAGCAAAAGCAGACTGCCGAAAACGTGCGGAGTATAACCTAGAGCTTGCCAGATATGACTTTGAGATGCCTGCAAACCTGGACGACACAGAGATCGCCGCTATCCTCGGAAAGGCGGATGAACTTGTGGCATGGGCCAACGACATCAAGGAATTCGCGCTCCGCCAAGCACAGTCCGGCACCCATTATGAAGGCTGGAAAGTCGTGGAGGGCAGGTCAAACCGCAGGTTTACGGATGACAGCGCCGTAGCGGATGCCGTGACAAGCGCAGGATATGATCCCTATGAAAAGAAGCTGTTAGGCATCACCGCCATGACATCCCTTCTCGGAAAAAAGAAGTTCGAGGAGCTTTTAGGCGGACTCGTGCACAAACCGCCCGGGAAACCGACCCTGGTTCCGGAAAGTGACAAACGCCCGGCCATGGACAGCAGCAAAGCCGCATCCGCGGCAGAGGATTTTAGTGAAAATGAAGGAGGAAATGAATCATGAGCAAAATTGTAAACCGCACGAAAGTAATCACCGGTCCCAGAACCAGATGGAGCTACGCCAACGTCTGGGATCCCAAGTCAATCAACGGCGGCGCACCGAAGTACAGCGTCAGCCTCATCATCCCGAAATCCGACACAAAGACGATTGCAAAAATCGAGGCGGCCATCCAGGCGGCATACGAAGAGGGCGAGTCAAAACTGAAGGGCAGCGGCAGGAGCGTCCCCGCCCTCTCCGTCCTGAAGACTCCCCTGCGCGACGGCGATGCGGAACGCCCGGATGATGAGGCATATAAAAACAGCTATTTTGTCAACGCCAACAGCAGCACAGCCCCCGGCATCGTGGACGCTGACAAGAACCCGATCCTGGAACGCTCCGAAGTATATTCCGGCGTGTACGGCAGGGCATCGGTCAACTTCTACGCCTTCAACAGCAACGGCAACAAAGGGATTGCCTGCGGCCTGAACAACCTGCAGAAAATCTCCGACGGCGAGCCCCTCGGCGGCAAGTCCAGGGCAGAGGATGACTTCGACACGGAGGATGATGACGATTTCCTCAGCTGATAACCACCTGCATACCCACAAGGGCGGCGGCACTGCTGCCGCCTGTATTTATGAGAAAGAAGGAGAATCGCATGAACAACATTTCATTATACAAACCAATCATACTCCGAAAATCCCTTGCGGACATGACCGAAGAACAGCAGAAAACCGCCGGGAAGCTCCTATGCAGCCACCTGTTTATCACGGTATCCGCATCCGGACTTACGTTCATTGAGAACACAAAGGGCGTAAAACTTCCGGACATTTTCTTCTACGGCTCGGAAGCCGTCTGCGTCTACCGCCAGTCCCTCGGACTGCCTGACGCGTCCATTCGCTGTATCAATGTAAATAACATCCTTACAGAAATAGAAGATTTTAATAGCTGCTTTGACATCCTCTTTTTCCTGAACAATGTACACATGCGGAATCAGCGTGCCAGGCACCTTCAGGAGATTGGTGCTCCGGCCGTCATTCTCTGCAATGAGTATCTGCAGCTGCAGCAGCGAATGGAATACCTTGAAAACAACCATTGGTGCGGACACCCTGTCACAAATTCCTTCAATGTCCCCTATGAGAATGACGCTCAGGAGCCAGACCATTACGAAGACGTGCGGAAATCCTTAAATGACCTGGGATTAAGCCTGCTGCCAGGGCAGTCAAAAAAGATTACCGCCGGAGACGGCAGGCATGGAAAGGAGGCGTAAAAACATGTTTACTACGGAAACCATCGCGCAAATGAGCAGCTGGAATACAGTCATTACATTCTTTCTCCTCGTCTCTCTATGCTGTGCCGGTATAGGCTTCTATATTTCCACAATCATAGAAGGACTCATAATTCTTATAAAATCCCTTATAAGAAAAATCAGAAAGAGAGAGGACTCGTCAGATGAAAATAAAAACGCTGAGCATTGACATTGAGACATTTTCAGATGCTGACCTGAATAAATGCGGCGTTTACAAATACGCAGAATCGGATGCCTTTGAAATCCTCCTTTTCGGATATGCTGCCAACGGCGGCAGCGTATCCGTCATTGACCTTACGGCAGGGGAAGAAATCCCGCGGGAAATCCTTGCGGCCCTCTCCGATCCGGACGTTATCAAATGGGCCTTCAACGCATCCTTTGAGCGCGTCTGCCTTTCCAACTGGCTCCTAAAAAACCGCCCGGAACATTTCACCGGCTACAGCGCCCCTGGGGATCCCGCAGGCGCATTTCTGGATCCGTCCTCATGGAGATGCAGCATGATATGGTCCGCATATTTAGGACTTCCACTCTCCCTTGCAGGAGCGGGCGCCGTCCTCGGACTGGAAGAGCAGAAACTGGCGGAAGGCAAAGACCTCCTCAAATATTTCTGCGTTCCCTGCAAGCCCACAAAGTCGAACGGCGGGCGCACCAGAAACCTCCCGCACCACGATACAGAAAAATGGAACCTCTTCAAGAACTACAACAAGAGGGATGTGGAAGTGGAAATATCCATCCAAAAACGTCTTGCAAAATACCCCGTTCCGGAGAACATTTGGGAAGAATACCGCCTGGATCAGGAAATCAACGACAGAGGAATTGCCCTTGACATGGATGTTGTAGAAAATGCCATCCGCTTTGATGAACGCTCCAAATCAGAACTCATGGAGACCATGAAAAGCATCACCAGCCTGGAAAATCCCAACAGTGTGGTGCAGATGAAACAATGGCTCGCAGACAACGGCATGGAGACAGAATCCCTCGGTAAAAAAGATATCGCAAGGCTCATCCTGGATGCCCCGGATAAATTGAAAAAAGCCCTGCAGCTCCGTCTCCAGCTTGCCAAATCTTCCGTGAAGAAATACCAGGCGATGCAGAACGCCGTCTGCAATGACGGACGGGCACACGGCATGTTCCAGTTCTACGGTGCCAGCCGCTCCGGCAGATGGGCGGGCAGGCTCATCCAGCTGCAGAACCTCCCCCAGAACCATATGACAGACCTTGCGGAAGCCCGTGAACTGATCCGCTCCGGTGATTATGAGACAATGGAGCTTTTATATGAAGATATCCCTGACACACTCTCACAGCTCATCAGAACAGCATTTATTCCCAGAAGCGGATGCAAGTTCATTGTCTGCGACTATTCCGCCATTGAAGCCCGTGTCCTGTCGTATCTGGCTAAAGAGACCTGGCGATCCAGAGTATTTGCGGAGGGGAAAGACATCTACTGCGCCAGCGCAAGCCAGATGTTCCACGTCCCTGTCGAAAAGCACGGCATCAACAGCCACCTCCGGCAGAAAGGAAAAATAGCGGAACTCGCCCTCGGATACGGCGGATCCGTGGGTGCCCTGACTTCAATGGGTGCTCTTGAGATGGGACTTTCCGAAAACGAACTCCGCCCCCTTGTGGATGCATGGCGCGCATCCAACCCAAACATCGTAAGGTTCTGGTGGGATGTTGACGCCGCAGTGAAAACCGCCATCCGACAGCGCATGCGGACATGCGTGAACGGCATCCGTTTTGAGTGCAAAAGCGGCATGCTCTTCATCACTCTCCCCTCTGGCAGGAACCTTTCTTACGTAAAGCCGAAGATCGGGGAAAACAGGTTCGGCGGGGAGTCCGTCACCTATGAAGGCGTGGGTGCTACAAAGAAATGGGAACGCATCGAATCCTACGGCCCCAAATTCGTGGAGAACATCGTCCAGGCTGTCAGCCGTGACCTCCTCTGCTTCGCCATGCGTAATCTCTCCCACTGTTTCATTGTCGGCCATGTCCATGATGAACTTATTATTGAATGCCGCCCGGAAGTCTCTCTGGATGCCGTCTGTGCCCAGATGAGCCGCTCTCCGGACTGGATGCCGGATATCCTGATTCGCGGAGATGGATATGAGACCTCGTTTTATAAAAAGGACTGACCAAAACCCGGCCAGTCCTTCCCTCTACACATTATTATTTCCAATTGCATCTGCATATGCTAGAATATGTTTTCCAACACCTTTTACAACTCCCATCATATCAATATCAAAATCCTGCATTCTATTCTCTTGATTAAAGAAATGAAATCCCCATATTCGATAGTCGTTGTCATCTTTAAAAATCTTCACCGGTTCGGCATTCTCTTTTAACTGAAGAAGAAACTTCTCCTTCCATGCATCCTTTTCCAGCAATTGTGATCCTTTGGGTTCAATAAAAATCTGCAACTGCTCAAAACCATCCGTCTTTTGTTTTTGCAATAAAAGGACATAATCAGGCTCGAATCTTTCACCGTCCTCGAATGAATAAATATGGAACTCTCTTTCATTCCTAAGCAAATATACTTTGTTATAAGCTTTCTTTAGTTCATCGACACAGCCGCTAAAATAAGATACAAATGCCTTTTCCTCCGATGTTCCATAATTATCCGTGTAGGCGAACCAATCTTTATCTGCCAGATCAATTCTCCACTCTTTTCTTACAGAATCATCTTTCTGCGACACTCCAACTCCGCCATCATGTGGATCGGTATAATTTACTGTCTTATTTCGGAAAATGTCCCTCACTCTCTTTGGCTGGAACTCCGTTGTACCTAAATAAGTTTCCTCAATTTCAGAAATGCTGGCGGCAATTTTTCCCAAAACATAATATACTGCATGGTACATGATCTCCATCGTTGGCTGCTTTTCTTTACTCTGTATATCAATCCTCACCGCACCAAGATATTCCTTATCCGTAATAAACTGCCTTGTCGAATCGATATTCGGAAAATATGATTTCAATGTATTGAACTTGAAAATCGGATACCGCATCAAGGCCTTATTTACGATTGCATAATTAATGTCAGCAATCTCTTTTATTGTCATATGTGCCGTCTTCAATTCAATTTTTTCATCTATAGGTTTTGCTGTCTCATCCATTACAATATCCATTCCTGATGCTCCAGCGGAAGCCTGAAATCTATAAATATCATCTCTGACAATAGGATTAAGCCCCTTTACATCTTTTCGGCTCTTCACCTCTCTCTCATTAATGAACACTATACCATTCGTATATATTTCATCTTTTTTGAAATCATCTTTAAGCACATATTCCTTCTGTACAATCTTATCCGTATCTAAGCCTATTTCTCTTAAAGCATTTTTCAGTTCAGCAACATAACGATGATCATTTTGGCAATGATAATATAACGTCTCGCACACACGTAATTCACACATTACATCATCATCATATTTTCGCTGAAATTTTTGTTGTTGTTCTTCTACCTGGAAAGGACAATATCTCGCGCCTCTCCCGATAAGCTGAGCTTCCGCTATTGTCGCTGGAGACAATTTAGCCCTTCCGGATTGCCTTGTTTCATACAGCCTTACTATATCAAACAGATTAAGCACATCCCATCCTTCATCCAGTTTTTTGACCTCAAAAATCGCACGGTATGGATTATCCGCATCTTCAAGAGAATTAAGTAGAATCTGTTTCTGCGTTGCATCCTTATCATCATTGACAGATACACAATGTGCCTCAGCAAAATCATCTCGCAGCTCTGCTGCCAGAACATCCATAGTGATTCCGTTATTCATAAAATATTGGAATGCTTTTTGCATAACTTCATTGTTCGCTGTATTTGAAAGATTCTGCAACTTTGCCCCAGACAGTTTTTTAACCATATCGATAAAGCCGTTCATAAAATCCTTACTGTCTGCAATTTTTGCCGCCTTGAATAAAACCACAGGCTTTATTGCCAATCGATAATCTTGAAATACCTTTAATCTATATTGACTCAAAACCAATGCCTGCAACGCACGCTCCATAATGGTCAAGTCTGACCGAAGCGTTACGATATCCTTTGAATACCGATCCCCATAAAATTTTGCCAGCGTGTAATCAAAAATAATCTTATTCTCATACGCAGCCCGTATTGCGGGATTTGCAATATCACATGTGGCCGTAAATTCCAAGAGAACATTCCCAGAGTTTCTACCAAAAATATTCTTTACAGTCTGCTCCCATGAGCGATAATTTGACTCTTCATCAGCGGACATTTTCTTTTTGGTCTCAACATTCAGATGATGCGCTTCATCGGAAATCAGCACTACCTTTCGATCCTCGAAGTCGTCAAAGGACATACCATTTTCCTTTGCCATCCACATATCCATATGAAGCCCCTGCGTAGTGGTAAAACAAATATTGATTGCATCTTTTTCAGCATATTGAAAGTTATCCACTTGATTGACGCGAACATTTTCACCGTCTATAAGTATGTTTTCCGCAAACAGGTATTTTGACGATGCAGGATTACAAAAATTATTTTTCGTCTTTTCTACAATATTTGACAGATTAACAAAAAAAAGAAAATTTCGATATCCCTTCTTGTAAAGATACAGCATAAGCCCCGCCATAATCAAAGTTTTCCCGCTTCCAGTCGCCATATGATATAACACCTGTGTCGGTTTTGGACAATTTGCACCCTCAAAATAGGTAATAAAATTTTCAAAGGCCATTTTCTGATATGGTCTTAATTCAAAATCCTGATTCAAGTTTTCTGATACGTATGCCGGAAGAGAAATAGAACTTCCATATTCGCGCAATACATCTATCTTCTCGTACAAAAATGCCATTGTTATTCCTCCCCATAAAAACTCTTTGTAAACGCCTTATCTGCGTCAGAAATATCAAACTCCGCATCATCAATATCACAGTAATTAACATAAAGCAGATTCTTGTCCAATATCTCCATCAAAAACCTTTTTTTATCATCCAGTGAAAGCTTGGCATAATCCGCAGCCGCTTCATCAATAAGTTTAGGGGCAATCTTATAACTTATAAACCCGGATTTCATCATCCTATCATATATCTTGGACAACGTTTCTCCATCTTCCGCAGCCTCAATTTCCTCAACGATGTTTTGATTTAATTTTGCAAGTTCGCAATAAACAAACGCCCCGCCTCCATTCCAGCCTACTGCCTTGGAAATACCTGTTGCGTCTCCAGAAATCACATTTTGGAGACGAACTACTGCATCATTTCCGCCATAGTCAAGTTGCTCACACCCAATATATCTACGACCCATCTTATGGGCCACAGCACATGTTGTTCCCGAACCCATGTGATAATCCAAGACGATGTCTCCTGGTTCAGTAGATAATTCCAAAATCTGCTTTATCAGCTTTTCAGGCTTTTTCCCGTTCTTAAGTTTTACTCCGCCTTCATTAGCTATCCCCGCCCAGGAAATATGCGACCAGAAATCTGACAATAATTCCGTCACTGCCATCTCTCCATCAAGCACTCTCATCTTATTTGAGTAAAACGCCAATGCGCCTCCTTTATAAATATATGCAGAGGTTCCATCTTCACGCTTGTATTCAAGAACATAATCTACATTTCTTGATTCATTCATAAGGCGTTTAACCGTATCGGTTGGTTTATGCGGATCCCTTATACTCACTACATTTTCTGCATGATTAAATGCATAGTCTTCAATCAGGTGTTCCAAAATAACTCTCCAAGAAGTACCATACTGTTTTTTCGCTTCTTTTTCCGATCCAAATCCTGCATCTTCAATTACAACGTCCTTTATTGATCTGAATGCCCATTTTTTTACATCCTCGTTTTTATCCACAACTAAATTATAATTCCTGTTATAGCCAACAGGAACGTACCCTTTCTTAAAATTAAAGAAAGGCTTATTCTTTGTATAAAATAAAATATACTCTGTAACATCAATTGGACCTGGATTCACCGTCTTAAATCCTGCTGGAGATGCCGTTTTAACAGCAATAACTTGAACTTTATTCTCTACTCCAAATATTTCATCCATTAACACTGTGATGTAACCCAACTCATGATGATCTATTTGTACAAATATGGCACCTTCCTTTTTTAACAATTTTTGGGCTAATTCAAGCCTGTTTTTCATAAAGGTCAACCACGAACTATGATTAAATCTATCATTATATCCAAATCCGTCATCCCCAGTATTGTATGGTGGATCAATATATACGCACTTAACCTGTCCCAGATATCTTTTTTCCAACGATGCCAACGCAAGCAGATTATTCCCTCGAATAATCAAATTATCAGCCGAAGAAAACTCTGTTGTTGGCTCTGATACATTTTCAGCATAGCGAACAGCACTTGAAAAAACTTTCGGATACAGAAGTCTATCAATATCATCCGCCACCAATAACTCATTATAAAAGATCTCTTTCCTTTTTTGTTCTTCTTTCGTCTGCCCGCCTTCAAGGACGCAATCCTTATACGGAAAAACCAACTCAACATTTCTTGATGTAGAAATAAGCTCTCCCTGACTATCTACAAGACCAACCTTATTTTTGAATCGGGTATAACAATCAGGCAAAAACTGACGGTTATTAATGACCCATGCAAATCCCATCTTATCAAAAACCTTCACTCCATCTACGTCCACAAAAAAACGAGAAGATGTTTCCTCATTCGAGAGCAAAAGCCGGATAAGCCTAGCATCCATTTTCATTGCGGCTTCATATACCGCATTACGTAGGAAAGTCCCATCCTCGGCAATAAATCTCTCATCTTTCTTCAATAGATTTAATACAGTCTCATAAAAATTTCCCATCTCATTTTTCTCCTTTTTCAATAAACAGTTCTGGTACATTGTACTGGATTACTTCCACATCACGTCTTACCAACTCATTAGAGCACTCCAACAAATATCCCTTTAATAATTTAGGGTTATCCGGCGTTCCTCTAACACACCTATCCGCATTCCGCTGTATATATTCTGTTGTCTCCCGCTTGAATCCGCTTCTTTGCAGAATAATACGCAGTCTGTTAGTTGTTCCATATTCCACAAACTCATACCAGTCATTTGTAAAAGGCTCATCCGGATGATGCCTCTTATAAACCTCCGAAAATTTCAAAAAATAATTTGAAAGCCGGAACAGCAACACTTCCTCTATTGCCTCTAACGTATCTGCTATAAGTATATTCTTATGTTTTTGTGAACTATTAAAAACTTCCATTTCACCGTGTTCCACACGGATTTTTCTCTTCTTTTCCGCATAATCCTCTATACTATCATTTATGATAAAACTTAATCCGTGTCCCTGCATCCATTTGATCAGCAAAACCGTATACCACGTTAGTCTTGTATATCCTCGTTCATCAACAGCTCCTAAAGTCTGATATTCATAAACCGTCCACTTAAAAGCATCCCCCAGTGTTTGCAAAAAATCTAACGTTTCATAATAATCGGCTCCCTTTTTTGCATCCCGGATTTCCGGGTAACAAAGTCCGTTTTCCACAAGCTCTTCTATCCCCTGAACCTGATCATAAGATATATTAATATCATCATCTGGTTTCTTCCCTGCAACAGAAAATTGCTCTCGTATTATCTTCTCCTGCTCTCCCGTCAGATACGGCTCAAATTCTTTTGTGACACGGCTTCTTCTTCCCCTCACTATGTCTCCAAGCAAAATTAACATTGTCTTTCTCATCAGACCATAATTATTCTCGCTCTGGCTCTGGCTTGAACGGGGAATAGCAACATCTCCAGACAAAAGTGTTTCCACAATCAACCTCTTCTGATTAGAGTTTAATCCACTCTCTACTGAAAGTTTTTGCGGCGGAACATCATTCTGCAATAATGATTCAAACTTCTGCAGATCCGTTTCTTTGTCATGCGAACGGAGACGCACCACAAAAACATTACCATACAAGTTATATTTTGCACGCCCCACACGTCCAACGAGGTTCTTAAAATCCACTTCCGTAAATGTTCCACGCCCCTTTTTAAAGCTTGTAATAAACAAATTCTCCGCAGGAAAATTTACACCTTCCAAAAGAGTGCTTGTGCAAAACACTGTCTTGATTAGACCCTCTCTGTAATAATCTTCCATCTGCATTCGGATATTCGCTGGGAGATACCCTATATGATAAGCAACACCCCTCTCAACCAGCTCAGCCAGATAATACTCTTTATGCACATCATTACGGATTGCTTCCGCAAAATCCGACAGCCTTTTATCAGTAACCACCGATTGGGTATTTGCATAATCCCTGGCAAAACTGATTGCATCATTTTTTGATTTGCAATACACAATATTATGCCTTTTATCCCCAATATGCACAATGATTTCACTTAGCGTATATTCCCGGCTCATATCATGCAGTTTATGGAACTTTTTTGTATATGAATCAAAAATGCGAATACTCCGCTCCCACAGGTCTATAATATATTTCATTTGACTAACCGGAGCATATTTACAGGCCACTACAGCATCTTGATCCACATACAACGCATCACTCGAAACCGTCTCAAGATATATATTTGGATTTGGTATGTTAGGTGATGCAAAAATAACATGCGGACCCTCCTGCCGCTCTTCCAGTTTCTGTATCACTTTATAATAAAATGCGCTTCTTTTATCGCCAGATGAAATCTTATGTGCCTCATCAATAAACAAATAATCTATTTTCAGGCTCGGATCATCAATAAGGATATAGAGCATTCTTTCTGGCGTTAATGCAAATATAAAATTATGCTCTGATTCCAAAGCCAAGGAACCAGATGATGTTACAATACGATAATTTGCTTCCTCCAACAATGTCTTCAAACTTTCAATGAGCTCATTTGTAACCTCATTAATCAATGCCTTAGTCGGAAGCAATATCGCAAAATTCTTTTTATGCCCTCCCATAATCTGCTGCTTGATGAATATACGCATCACAAAGGACTTCCCCATAGAAGTCGGCGCGGAATAACTAAAGCAAGGTTTTGAAAAACTGTCAAAAATATCTTTTTGTGCCGGGAAAAAGAAAGATTCCTTATCTGTAGGTACAGAAAGATATTCTCTATTAAGATGCATCGACATCCGTTCCATTAATGAAGTACTTTCATATTCCGGCATCAGCCGCTTCAATCCAAGAAAATTTCCCGTATTCACAAGAATTGACCCAAAATAATAATTTATCTCATCATTCCCGGGATACATATCATGCAGTAAAGCCACCATTTCTTGCGCACGCGCCTTATGTATTTCTGAAAAATTAGTTCCACATGATTTCGATAATATATCCGCAAAAGTAAGTGCATCCTCCATGTTCACCGGACGATCCTCCAACCCTTCCAGTTTAAATAACCGTATTGAATAATTATAGAGAATGTTATTGTAAATTTCCTGCAGATAAGCATTATCATCTATTCTGGAGAAAAGTCGTTCTCCAAAAGTGACTTTTCTTTGTCCGGCCATCACATTACCCCCTCGGGACAGGCTATTTTATCAATAAAATCCTTCTTGTCCTCATTGGCATCCTTAAACGGCAAAAGATACATATAAAGAGAATATCCATCAAACCCATATTCCGCTATTTTTGATTCTATATACGGCACACGGGTTTGAAGATCCATTTTAATCTGCGAGATAACATCATTCTGATAATCCTCAACAGATATCCCGCCTTGGGGCAACTGGTTCAGGCTATATCCTAGGAACATGCCAAATGCCGTTGTCGGCTTTTTTCTTCCCGGCGCAGACGGTAAAATAATAGCTTCCAACTGGTCATACATTTCATCTGGAAATGACGCTGCAAAAATATTGGATTCTACAAATTTTCTTTCGTCCTTCTTTCTATTCTTTAAATTATTCGCCTCTAAAAAAGCCGCATCAATCGCATCATTCAAATTATTCTCAATCATTGACGTGCCCAATATAATCTCGCTATATGGCACAGGTGCATCAAACGTAAGAAGATGAATACCTGAACTTTTACTCGTTATAGAACTGGCAATATTCCCAATTTCCATCTTGCTCATCAATTTAGGAGCTTTCAGCACCTGCTCCAAAAATATGTATAAAAGCATTTCTCCCAGTTCATCATCCGTATTTATCCTACCATCCGCAATCTCCTCTTTTATGTAATTAATGGCATCCATAACAAGCAAATTAATCTCTTCATCATCAATATATCTCTGTGTCTGAACCCTCGAATAAAGATACAGTCCTAAATTATTTCCCAAATGTCTCCAAAGTGTACGGTAGTCAAAATCATAATCATCAAATTTCAAACAATAGATTTGTAGGTCATGATTTGATGAAATATGCAGCTGCTCACTTGATACAGCTGAAAATGCCCTGTCAAACTTGCCCTTACTCGTTGTGGGTATTGCCGCCACCGGATTAGGTCTTCTCACCTCATAAAGCTTTACCTCATCCCGCATCATATTATAGGCGCTACAAAAGGTTTTATTAATAGATTTCGTAAATACTTGCTCTTTTGTATTGTCTGTTTTTGTAATCGCATATATAAAAACGTCTGTCAAAAACTCCTTCAGTATAAATTCTTTTTTTACTCGCAAATCCACCTTCGTAAAGTTGCCAATCGTGCCGATTTGTGAGGTCTCCGTAATACCTCCATCTTTCAATATGATATTTTTTAACGCCAATACAGCATTTGTTTTATTTGCCTCATCTATCGCAGGAATTATTGCATTCAAAAAATATTTTTCAATGTCATATGGATCCTTATACAAAGCCATATTTATAATTTCCGATGGAAGATTTTGTTTTGACGTATGGATTTTTCCAAAATTAGTGTAATCATATGTCACCACGCTTCCATCATTAGCAGTATATGAGAAACTGGTCGCTCCATCTTCACATAGTGAAAGCATAACCAGTTCGCAGAAAGAATCAAATTTCTTTCTGGTCTGGATGGCACACGATGTTAAAATTCTCACATATGAGCCTATGCAAAGATGCTCCATAATGCAACCTCCTCTCCCCGTTATTGCCATTCCATTACTCCTTTTTAATAACATCAACAATATCCCCAACATTGCAGTCAAGGACAACACATATTTTTCCAAGGACATTCATGCTTACGGCCTTGTTTTTCCCCATTTTTGCCATTGTCGATGATGTAATCCCTGTCTTCTCCATTAAATCCTTCTTCATCATTCCTTTGTCTATGAGTAGCTTCCACAATTTATTATAACTATATTCCATCTATATTCCTCCCAGAGCCAGTAACCTTAGTGTGTACATTATCGCATATTTCTCCATTTATTTCAACATTGTATTTAATATATTCGTGTTAATCTTTAACTTGTCAAAGATACACTTATTAGCTATATGTGCCATATCCACTAATTATCTATGTTAAATTTCATTCCGAAAATATTCTGATTCCATTCTGATTCCATTCGTATTTTTAAGATTTCAACCCCTCTATAATGAAGCCATAAACAAGAAATCTGTCCCGAGTACGACAAAAACTGCCTCCCCAATGCTGAGTCTCCTGGACGCAGGTTGCTGAAAAGGCTCGCCGTTGGGACAACAAAATAATAAGCCAGTCATTTCAGCAACTGGCCAGCAACCAATAACGGAGGATTTCCATTATGGGCTGGTCAACTATTGTCAAAATGACTGTCTGCCTGGTTTTCCTCCAGATGTCAACCAAAGGAGGAAATTACCATGGCAAACAGCACATTAAACACCCATAAATATTGCAATCAGAAAAGCTACAACGGACAACCTCCCCGCCCTGGAGAGGTTCTGGTTCCATTCTGGTGCAATAAAGACCTGCAACTGGATAATGATACCTGTATCCCCGAAAACTTTACCACCTGGAAAAAGGGCGGCTATCATTTCCTTATCGGATTCGCACCCATCAGGGAATCTGCTTATGTAGAATACATGCAGGATTTCAACCGACAGATTAACAGTTTCCTGGATACCTGGCGCGCCGGCCGCTGCATTACCGGTTACAGACCTGACGGCACCCCCATTACCTGTCCGAAATCAAAAAAGTGTACCGGATGCCTCCAAAAAGGACTTCTGGAACGCTACAACCCGAAAAAGGCAAAAGAGCAGGAAACACTGTCCCTTGATTTTATCTATGATGGTGACGGCTTTGACAACATCATGCCCACATCTCCATCACCTGAGGAAATCATCTGTACAGAGCCTGACCGCTCCGAAGATGATCACTATGAAATTCTCATTGCCCGCCTGAAGGAGGACAAGCCCCGTTATGCGGAAATTGTCCGTCTCAGCAAAACAAGGGTTCCGATTGATGGAATTGGCAAAGTCATTGGTCTCAAATCCAGCCGCTGCCATGAGGAGGTCATCAATTCCTACAATATGTGCTGTGACCTGCTGAATCTCCAACACATGAAAATCAAACCGAACGACAAAAAATAAGCAAAATGCGCAGAGCGGCAGCACTTTCAAAGTGTTGCCGCTCCAATATATTACTTTCGCTCCATGGGCTTCCGTCCGTTCATCTGGAATGCATCATGCCCTTGGATACTCCTCACCGCCTGCCGCAGGCTCCCCGCCCGCCCGTGCCTGTGGTACGGGTGGGACGCCCTGTGCTTGTGGAATATGATGCAGTCCCCCGGCTCCGGATATTCCGGGTTGTGGATGTACCAGACATGCCCGGTATTCTTCGACATGATGGTCACGTCATACGCATCCGCGCAGATGACCGAAAAATACGAACGGTCCAGGGACTCCAGCTCCTCCGTGCTAAACATCCGCAGTCCCCCTTCCCATGCGCCCCATGTCGATCCTCCCCCGCAGGTAGGAATAAAAGTTCCAGAGGTTCGCCGTGACCGGGAAGCCCGGCCTGTAGCAGAACCTTGTCCTGTACCTTATCCCATGGCCGGCGCACCACCCGTAAATATCCTTCATGACCATCCGCTCCCCTTCCCGGATCCTTTCTTCCAGGAAGGAGAACCACCTGCGCTCCCTTTCGTCCCGGAGTGTCAGGTAAAACAACACATTGTAATACCGTATGACCGCAACCATCCTCATGCCCCCTTCCCCTTAAAATACTGCTCCAGCGCCTCCTCCAGGATACCCTGCACGTCCTTCGCCGCCACATTGGAGAAATACTGGCTGTACAGCTTTGCGGGCAGCTTCACGCTCACCGGCTTCTCCGCATCCGTCTTCACCGGCCGGTCAACACCCAGAATCTCCTGCGCCTTCCCCTCCGACAGGCTCCCCGCCGCCTTCCGCAGCTCGCCCGCCTTGTCCGCCTTCAGCCGGATGCAGCTCTGATCCATGACCTTCTTCACCGCCGCCTGCTCCTCCTCCGGCAGGTAGGACAGCTCCACCGCCGACACCATGGTCAGGCTCCCGTCATCCAGCATGTCCTTGAACTCCGGGATGAGCTCCTTGCAGCGGACATACCTTGCGACATGCCGCCCGGTCAGCCCCAGCTCCTTCCCCAGAAGCTCCCGGCTCTTCGCCTGCTGGTGGACATCATGTCCACCGCCCCCGTTAAGCGCCTGCAGCTCCGCCAGTATCTCCTCCCGCTTCTTCGTGCCGCAGACCTTGTCATAGCGCTCTGCCAGGACCGCGATCCGCTCCGACACGCTGAGGTCGTTGAAAGACCTCTGGAGCATGTTGGTCTCTATCACATACACATATGCCTCTGCATCCGGCAGACCCTCTTTCACAATGGCCGGTATCTCCATGAGCCTCGCAAGCCTGGCCGCATTCAGACGGTTATGCCCTGCCAGCATCTCATACCCGCCCGGAACCGTCCGCACGATGGCCGGAACCAGTACGCCGTGCTCCCGCACGCTCTCCACCATGTCATCCAGCCGCTCCCCCTCATACAGCCGGAACGGATGGTTGTGGAACGGCCTTATGCCGTCCACCGGGAGCATCTGCACCCCCTTCCCCGCTGCCGCAGGCTCCCCGCCCGTCAGCAGGTCCACGGCGTCATTGAACACTTTCCTCTTCGATGCATTAGCTTTCATCTGCGATTACCTCCTTTGCCAGGTTCTGATATGCCGCGCACGCCCCGCTGTCCGGCGCATACTCCACAAGCGGCTGGCTGTAATAGACCGACTCCCCCACCTTGACGGTGCTGGGTATCCTGCTCCCAAATATCCTCACCTGCCCCTGGAACGTCTCCGCCACCTGCTCCGTGATGACCTTGCAGAGGTTCGTCCTCGCGTCGCACATGGTCAGCAGGATGCCCTCCACATGCAGACCGGGGTTGATGCGGCTCCTGATCTTCCCCACCGTCTTCAGGAAGTCCTGCAGCCCCATCATTGCCAGGAGCTGGGGGTTGACGGTGATGATCACGCCGTCCGCCGCAGAGAGAGCGTTGATGGTCAGGCTCCCCAGCGAAGGGCAGGTATCCACAAGTATGTAATCGTACCGTTCCTTCAGCGGCTCCAGTATCCCGGCCAGCATCCGCTCCGCCCCCATCTCCAGCCGCAGCTTCGCCTCCACCACCGACAGCATGATGGACGAGGGGATGAAGTCCACGCCGTTCCGGCTCTGGATATATTCCGTTGCATCCGGAAGCTCTTCGTCCTCAATCCGCCGCATCATCAGATGCCCGATTGTAATTGGAACTGCGCCAGTATCCTCAATTCCAAAACAGGTAGAAAGATTTGCCTGGCTGTCAAAATCGACAGCCAAAACTTTCTTTCCCTCCTTCACCAAACAATATGCCAGATTATAGGTTGATGTTGTTTTGGCCACGCCGCCCTTCTCTGAACCCAAAATTATAAACTTCCCCATGTTTTGCTCTCCTTTCCAATCCTTGCCTCTTTGTATTGGTCTTCCAGCCACTTTACCTCACCGCCCCGGAATTTTACTTCCGGGACAGCAATAACTGATCTGCCAATTCTTTTAACAATGCCGTTTTCTGTCTCAACTGCAAATGAAACCATCTGTTTATCCATAAAACTCTCCCCCTTTACAATCCATACGCTGCTCTCCGCTCTGCCACATATCTGGCATGTATTTCTTCTTTCTCCTTCTTAAACCGAGCCTGCAGCTTTTTTGTCTCTTCTTCCATGAAAACTTTCTCCGCATCAAGCATCTCCATTCTCTCCCTGTCCAGACTGATTACCAGTTTCCCATTCTCGCACTCAACCTTGATCTGATCCCCAATCTCAAAACCCATTTCATTCAGCCACTGTCCTTTAAGAATGACGGTCGGCGTAGGCTTGTAATTGCGTCCGCTCTGAGAGATTACCTTAATATTTCTGACTTTCTTAGATTCCATAGACTTGCCTCCTTAAACTGTAAATGAACATTTACTTTGGAAATAATGTACTCGCCGCTCAATCCCATAAATCAGCCCAATGGCACCACCTCCCCTCAGCGCAAAAAAATAACTGCTAATGTTTTCGCATCAGCAGCTATCGCTTTAGTTCAGTGTATTAAATTTGGTTATTGGTTATTTTTACCCTCTTCCTTGATCCTGTAGTAATCTTCCATACTCAGGCTCAATTTCACATGGGTATCAGGTTTTGATTTTCGGTTGCTCAAGAGGCACACCGTCTCTGTATGCACACTCATCCCAAACTGGTCCACAACGCTCCCCTTCTTCATCTCATACCCCCGCCCGCACAGATACTTCAGATCCCGTGCCAGCGTAGCCGAATCGCAGCTCACATACACAATCCTCTCCGGCCGCATGTCCGCCATCGTCTTCAGCAGCGTCTCATCGCACCCTTTCCGAGGCGGATCCACCACGATCACATCCGCATGCGGCCGCTCTCCGGGATGCTCTTTCTCATACCGCTCATAATGTCCTGGCAGCACTTCCTCTGCTTTCCCAACATAAAATTCCGCATTTTCAATCCCATTGATCTCCGCATTTCTCCTGGCGTCCTCCACTGCCTGGGGTACGATCTCCACTCCGTACACCTTCCCCGCCTTCTGCGCCAGGAACAAGGAAATGGTCCCAATCCCGCAGTACAGATCCCACACGGTTTCCCGCCCTTTCAAATCTGCATATTCCATCGCAAGCCCGTACAATTTCTCCGTCTGCACCGGATTCACCTGATAGAACGACAGCGGAGAGATCTGATATTTCACCGCTCCGATATAGTCTGTGATAAACGGCTGTCCCCACAGAACTTCGTATCGCTCCCCCATGATCACATTCGTCTGCCGATGATTCGGACTCACTGTAATACTCGTCATGCCGGGAATCCTGGCCAGTTCTTCCACCAAAACCTCCTGGTGTGGAATCCACCCGGAGCTCCCCCGACTTCCTTTGGTCTGCCTCATACTCCCTTGATGCTCGCCGTTCCTGCAATCCGACGCTTCCTTGTCCCACCGATTCTCATCACTCCTGCAATCCGCTATTTCCTTATTCACCACAAAACAGACCATAATCTCCTTCGTAGCAAACCCATACCGGATCAGCACATGTCGGATCAGCCCTTCCCCGGACTTTTCGTCATAGGAACGCACTCCATATTTTTTCATAAACGCAAGCACGATCTCCAGGATTTCCTTATTGACTCCAACTCCCAGCGCACAGTCCGTATTTGCGATGATATCATGGGTTCTCCCCGCATAGAACCCGGTAATAGGCTGTCCATTTTTGTCCATACCGAACGGAAACTGCGCCTTATTCCGATACCCAAAGGGCTTCTCCATCCCGATGATCGGCCCGAATACCTCCGCCAGCAGTTCCGGAGAAAAACCTCCGATCCGCTCCAGATTTCCCAGCACCTTGTTCTGCTTAAATTCCAGCTGCTTTTCGTAGGACATCTCCTGGATCTGGCAGCCTCCGCATTTTCTGGCAAATTTGCACGCAGGCTCTACACGATGCTCGGAAGGCGTAATGATCTTCATCAATCTTGCGTAACCGTAATTCTTTTTTGCTTTTGTCACCCTGGCTTCCACCACGTCGCCGATGACCGCATCCTTAATAAATAAGGTATAGCCATTCACTCTGCCTATACCTTCACCATTGACGCCAATATCCTGGATCGCCACTGTCACTGATTCATTTTTCTGCATAACTATCTCCATTCCACCGTTCATGCCGGCAGCTCAAACAGGTATGAAAATACATATTTTTCAGCCTGATATCCTAAATACTATTCCTGTCTGCAAAGCAGGCGTTTCCGTGTTCACAAACGCCTGCCCTGTTGTCTTCTATTCTTTTATTTGTCAAATTGATTCCACCTGTACGGTTGCAGTCTATCCCCCATCGCCAGATCAGTTCCCATCCGAGGTCTTCCTCAGATTCGACTCGAACAGCCGGTTATACCCCAGCCATTCCGTCCCGCTTTTATCCTTCAATACTTCCTTCATCGTCTGCAGCTTCGCATCCGCATTGTCCGCCAGATTCAGCGCCAGCGCTTCTGCAAGTGCCGGTTTTTTCGGCGAGCCGAATTCCAGTTCGCCGTGATGCGCCAGAATGCAGTGCTTCCATTCATTTGCCAGCATCACCGGGAAGCCCGGGACGGAACGGATGGCCTCAGTCAGCATTTCCGAACCGATCACGATATGGCCGATGAGCTGGCCCTCATCCGTATAGTCGTTGTCCGGAAATTCGGACAGCTCCCGAACCTTGCCGATATCGTGGCAGACCGCGGAGGCGATCAGCAGATCCCTGTTGAGGATCCTGTATGCCCCTGCGAAATATTCGCACAGATGAACCACGCTCAATGTATGCTCCAGAAGCCCCCCGCAGAAGCCGTGGTGCACGGTCTTGGCTGCGGAATGGGACTTGAACGCCTTGATAAATGCTTCATCCTTCACGAAGTAATATTCCACTGCCTGACGCAGATATTCGTTGGAAATTTTTTGGATGCAGGAGAGCAGCTCCTGGTACATCACGTCGATATTTTTTTCGGAAACAGGCATGTAATCCGCAGGGTTGTATTCGCCCTCAGCCGCCTTCCGGAGCTGTTTGATGTTCAGCTGGAGGTTGTTGTTGTAGGTGATCACCTCGCCGTATACCTCAATAAAATCCTTTTCCTCGTAGTCCGCGATTCCCTGAGAATTGGGATCCCACACCTTTCCGTCAAGAGTGCCGGTCTTATCCTGCAGGAGCAGGTTGTCATAAGGCTTTCCGTTCCGCGTCTCCGCAGAACGCTTCCCCCTGCACATGTAAATACTTCTGATCGTCTCGCCTCCGCGCAAATCCTTAATATACATACCCTTCATTTATCCTCTTTCTATATAAATTTTATATTACAATTCAGGCCTCTCAATCCCTGCTCCCCATTGTCACCGAAAAGTCCACATCCACATAGCCGCCGCTTCCCAGCCGCTGTCCTTTCACCTTGACGATCTCTCCCGCCTTGTGTTCCAGCACGGCCTTTTCATAGGAAATGATCCCGGTGACGCTGGCGTCTCCCACCTCCAGGATCACGTCCCCGTTCTGGATCCCGGCTTTCATGGCCGGGGAATCGGCCTGCACATTTGTCACATACAGACCCTTGGGGATCTTCTTTTCCTCGAAAAGTTCATCCGTTACAGCGGTGCCGAAGATTCCGGTGTAGGGAACGGCCTCCCCGTTGAGCAGAAGGCCCATAACCTGCTTCATATCCGAGACTGCCAGGGCATTTGCCGAGGCGGACGCGCCTTCGCCCAGGATGCCGCTTTTCACCAGGCCGATGGCCTGGCCCTTCTGGTTGAACAGGACGCCGCTTGCGTCGGCGGATGCCGCAATATCTGTGGCGATCACCCCGCACTGGCCGTCGGCATAATCGTGATCCCACTCCTTGGCGCTGATGATCCCATAGCCGACTCCATTTTCATAGCCGAACATCTGTCCCAGGGCAATCACCAGATCCCCCCGGACGGAGATGTTGGAATTGCCCAGCTCTGCCACCCGGATCACATTCCATGTGCTGTCTGAGATGGAGGCCCGGTCAATTCCGAATACCGCAAGCCCCCGGTTGCCGTCCTGCTTCACCAGCTTCGCCGAATGCCGCGTATGATCCGGAAATATGACGGACCATTGTTCCGCGCCCTCACAGACGGAGTTATCCGAAAGAACCAAAAGCTCCTGTCCGTTGTCCGCCGCCAGCAGTCCTGTGGTGCCGGTATGCGCGCCTGTCCTGGCCGGGGCCTCGCCTTCCTTGGCCCTCCGGACGTAAACCACGCACTGCTCCGCTTCCTTTGCAACGGCATACATACTCTGCATGATCTCCCGGTAGCTGTCCGCAGTCAGCTCCGGAACGATGATCTGAGGCTCCGGCTCCGGTTCCTTTTCCTCTTCTTCCTCCTGGACAGGCTCCGGCTCCTCCTCTTCATCCTTGGGAAGCGTCACCTCCTTGGCCTCCTCGTGAAATGTCTCCTGAGCCCAGGGCCGAAGTGCGTAAAAGCCGCAGCAGGCTGCTGCCCCGATGATCAGACCGTACACCGCCATTTTGGAAAGCTGCAGCGCAATCTGCCCTCCGGTGACCGGCTTTGGCTTGATTGTTTCCTGTAAAAATGAAAATGATTCCCTTTGAGTCCCCTCATCCTGACTCTTTTGCTCTTCCGGTTTCCGTTCTTCCATACTATCCTCCGGCTCCACAATCCTTCTCATTATACTCATGGCCGATGAACTCTGCCGTGAGTATCGCGCCGTATTGCAACCATACCTTTTCCATCATCCCTCATCGTCCAACGGAAAAGGCCGGATGCCTCTCTTGCTATAGTATACCTGATTCTCCGTAATTGTTCAATATCATCCTGTTTCGTTTACGGTTCGTTCACGATTCGTTCACATTTTTATATTCCGTTTTCCAGGTCAGGGCAACAAAAAAGGAAGGGAAACATCCCCCGCTTTAGGGCACATTTCCCTTCCTTTTCTATTGATTCTTTCAAATCCATAAAAGGAAACCGAATACTCGTAGTAATGCTCCGGCATGATCACTCCGATGTTCCCTGTCGCAGCGGGCGCGGACCTGGCGGTGGAGCCGGAGACGTATCCCATCTGCTCCGCCACCTGTTTGATCCGAATCCGCATCTCCTCGCTGACCCCCGGCTTTCCCGACAGTGCCTTCGACACCGCCACATTGCTCACTCCGACCCTTGCCGCTATATCTGCCAATGTAACTCCTTTAGCCATATCGATCCCCCCAGTTCCCGCAATCTGCACCCGAAAGCCTGCCGGCTTCCGGACAAATCCACAAAAATATTTCTGAAAATATAGTTAACAAAATTATATTTATTTAATTTGTATTTGGTTAATTCTAAATATACTCAAATTCTCCGGTATTGTCAATGGCAACTTCTGTTCACCCCCGCTGAAAAAAACTCCTTTTCTTTCTCTCTCATATCATGTACAATAAAAACAGCTTTTGTCTTACCACGAATATAGAAAAAAGGAATTTACAATATGAATCAGAAAACATTAACCAAATTAGAATATGACAAGATCACTGCTCTCTTAGAGGAGCAGGCCTCCTCCTTCCGGGGTCGGCAGCTCTGCCGCCGCTTAAAGCCCATGACCGACGTGGAGCGGATCGACGAGGCACAGGAGCAGACGGCGGCCGCATTTACCAGGCTCATCAAGAAGGGGCGCATTTCCTTCGGGGACGCGGCGCCGGTGGAGGAATCCATGAAGCGCCTGGAGATCGGCGCGGCCTTAGGCAGCGGGGAGCTGCTGCGGATCTGTAAGCTTCTGCAGAACGCCGGGCGGGCGAAAGCCTATGGGCGGCACGACACCCAGGAGGAATCGGCGGACTGTCTGGACGCCTATTTTGAACAATTGGAACCGCTGACCACGCTGTCCAATGAGATCGACCGCTGTATTCTCAGCGAGGAGGAGATCAGCGACGACGCCAGTCCCGCTCTGAAACGGATCCGGCGCAGCATGGACAGCATCAATGAAAAGGTCCACACCACGCTGAACGGCCTGGTCAACGGCTCTATGCGCACGTATCTGCAGGATCCCATCATCACCATGCGGGGCGACCGTTACTGCATCCCGGTGAAGGCAGAGTACCGGAACCAGGTCAGCGGCATGATCCACGACCAGTCCGCCACCGGCTCCACCCTTTTTATGGAACCCATGGCCGTGGTCAAGCTGAACAATGACCTGAAAGAGCTGTACGCAAAGGAGCAGGAGGAGATCCAGGTCATCCTGGCCCGATTAAGCGAGGAGACCGCGGGATATATTGAAGAGATCCGTACCGATTACCGGTGCCTGACGGATTTGGACTTTATTTTTGCCAGAGGGCAGCTTGCCATGTCCATGAACGGAAGCCGTCCCATTCTGAACAAAGAGGGACGGATCCACATCCGCAACGGACGGCATCCCCTTCTGGATGCCCGGAAGGTAGTGCCCATCACGGTGACTCTGGGGCAGGATTTTTCTCTACTGATCATCACCGGGCCGAATACCGGAGGAAAGACGGTTTCTCTGAAAACCGTAGGGCTGTTTACGCTGATGGGGCAGGCCGGGCTGCACATCCCGGCTTCCGACCGTTCGGAGCTGGCCGTATTTCACCAGATCTATGCGGATATCGGAGACGAGCAGAGCATTGAGCAGAGCTTAAGTACCTTCTCCTCCCACATGACCAATATCGTTTCCTTCCTGAAAGACGTGGACGAAAAGTCTCTGGTGCTCTTTGACGAGCTGGGGGCGGGCACGGACCCGACGGAGGGGGCGGCGCTGGCCATCGCCATCCTGTCTTATCTCCACGACCGGGACATCCGCGCCATGGCCACCACCCATTACAGCGAATTGAAGGTGTTTGCCCTGTCCACGCCCGGCGTAGAAAATGCCTGCTGCGAGTTTGACGTAGAAAGCCTGCGCCCCACCTACCACCTGCTCATCGGCATTCCCGGAAAGAGCAACGCGTTTGCCATCTCTGGAAAGCTGGGGCTGCCGGAGCATATCATTGAGGATGCGAAAATGCGTCTGTCCGAGCAGGACATTTCCTTCGAAGATCTGCTGACCGACCTGGAAGCGAGCAAGCGGACCATCGAGAAAGAGCAGGACGAGATTCAGGCCTACCGCCGGGAAATGGAGCGCATGAAGGCGCAGCTCCGTCAGAAGGAGGAACGTCTGGAGGAGCAGCGTGAAAAGATCCTTAAGGAAGCCAATGACAAGGCCAACGCCATCCTGCGGGAGGCCAAGGAGGTGGCCGACGAGACCATCAAGAATTTCCACCGGTTCGGCAAGGAGAATATCTCTGCCGCCGAAATGGAACGGGAGCGGGAACGTCTGCGGAAAAAGATCAAGGATACGTCCTCCGCGCCTTCCCTGAAAAGCCAGAAGCCGAAGAAGGAGCACAAGGCGTCCGACTTCAAGCTGGGCGAATCCGTGCGGGTGCTCAGCATGAACCTGACCGGGACCATTCATTCCCTGCCCGATGCTCGGGGAAATGTGACAGTACAGATGGGCATCCTGAGTTCGCAGGTGCATATATCAGATCTGGAGATCATTGAGGAGCAGAATCCATTTTCCGGATCCCGGAAAAAGCATACCGGCGGCGGACGGATCAAGATGGGCAAGTCCCTCTCCGTCAGCCCGGAGATCAACCTGCTGGGACGGACGGTGGATGAGGCCGTCTCGGAGCTGGACAAATATCTGGACGATGCCATCCTGTCCCATCTCAATACGGTCCGGGTGGTCCACGGCAAGGGGACCGGCGCGTTGCGCAAAGGGATCCATGAGTTTCTGCGCAGGCAGAAGCATGTGAAATCCTATCATCTGGCGGAATATGGAGAGGGGGACGCCGGGGTTACGATTGTGGAATTGAAATAGGAGGGGATATTATGGCAGCAAAACAGAAAATTTTGATTGTAGACGATGATGAGAATATTGCGGAGCTGATCTCGCTTTACCTGAATAAGGAATGCTTTGACACGAAGATCGTTTTCAACGGGGAGGACGCGCTGGATGCCTTTGAGAGCTACCAGCCTCACCTGATCCTGCTGGACCTGATGCTTCCGGGCATGGACGGCTACCAGGTGTGCCGGGAGATCCGCGCGAAATCCTCCACCCCGGTGATCATGCTTTCCGCCAAGGGCGAAATCTTTGACAAGGTGCTGGGGCTGGAGCTGGGGGCCGACGACTACATTATGAAGCCCTTTGATTCCAAGGAAATGGTAGCCCGGGTCCGGGCCGTCCTGCGGCGCTGCCAGCCTGCCAGACAGGAGGCTCCCGCTGCCGATAAGACAAAGCGGGTGGAATACGACGGGCTGACCATCAACCTGACCAATTATTCCGTGGTCTGCGATGGCAGGCAGGTGGAAATGCCGCCTAAGGAGCTGGAGCTCCTCTATTTCCTGGCAGCTTCTCCGAACCAGGTGTTCACCAGGGAGCAGCTTCTGGACCAGATCTGGGGGTATGAGTATATCGGCGATACCCGGACTGTGGATGTGCATATCAAGCGGCTGCGCGAGAAGATCAAGGATCATCCGGGCTGGTCCATCAGTACAGTGTGGGGGATCGGGTATAAATTCGACACCAAGTCCAATGCACTATAAGGAACTGGCATGAAATAAAATATACAGATCATCTGTCTTTCCTGCCTGTTCAGAACCAAAAACGGAGAACGTTATGAGAAGTACTCTGCATATCAAATTTGCATTATTATATATTATCTTTGCCTTTTTAGGCATATTTACCACGGCCACGCTGGGGCGGCAGCTCCTTCTGGAGCGGATTGCGGCTACCAATTCAGAATCACTTTACCAGGAGGCGAACCTGATCGCCTCCAATTATCTGCCGTCCTATTTTACGGACAACACGACCTCCTGGGCGGTCCACTCCCAGCTGAACGCCATGCGCATTTATCTGGATGCCTCCCTCTGGTTCGTGGAAGCCGACGGCACCCTCATCACCGCCTCAAACCTGGAAAATACCGCCGCGCCGGAGAGGATCGACGAATTTGACCCGGCGGAAACGGGGGGGAAGCAATATCTGACTGGGGAATACCACGGATATTTTCAGGAGGAGGTCATGACCGTCATCGCGCCGGTCATCCAAGGCTTCCAGACCAAGGGATACCTTCTGGTCCACCAGCCTGTGTCCGCTCTGGAAAGCCGCTGCACCCGTATGATGATTCCGTTTTACATCACGCTGTCGGTTATTTTTATGCTGTCGTCCATCTTCCTGCTGGGCTTCCATTATTTCATCTACCGGCCTCTGAGCCTGATCACGGAAGCGGCCACCCAGTACGCGTCCGGCAACCTGGACTACGAGATCCCGGTTTATACTCAGGACGAGATGGGCTATCTGTCCGCGTCCCTGAACTATATGTCCGCCCAGTTAGGGGACATGGAGGACTACCAGAAAAAGATCGTGGCAAATGTATCCCATGATTTCCGTTCCCCCCTGACCTCCATCCGGGGCTATGTGGAGGCCATGACCGACGGTACCATTCCGCCCGAGCTGCACGAAAAATACCTGAATATCATTTTATTTGAGACGGAGCGGCTCACCGACCTGACCAATGACCTGCTGACCTTGAATGAATTTGACACCAAGGAGCTTCTCCTGGACAAAACCCGTTTTGATATCCAGGAAATGATCAAGAATACCGCCGCGTCCTTCGAGGGCGTCTGCACGGAGAAGCGGGTTTCCATCGAGCTGCTGCTCCTGCCGGAGCAGACCTTTGTATTTGCGGACAGCCGGAAGATCCAGCAGGTGCTCTACAATCTGATCGACAACGCGATCAAGTTCAGTGAAAATGACGATTCGGTGAAGATCGAGGTAGTCCAGAAAGGCGGGAAGATCTTTGTCTCCGTGAAGGATACGGGGATTGGGATTCCCAAGCGGGAGATCAATAAGATCTGGGAGCGATTTTATAAGTCCGACGCTTCCCGCGGGAAGGATAAGAAAGGGACCGGTCTGGGGCTGTCCATCGTGAAGGAAGCGATCCTGGCTCATGACGAGCATATCAATGTGATCAGTACGGAAGGGGTCGGGACGGAATTTATCTTTTCGCTGGCGCGGGTGGAGTGAATGAAAATGAATGGAATTTAATAAAGGCTTTACACTAAAATTTGCTTTTGATATAATAAAAAAAGCAGATAACGTTGTAAACAGCATTTTCCAGGGAGGTGAGCAAATGCCGTCAACAAACTTAGAAATCGCCAAAACAGCCATAGACGATTTTAAAGAAATACAGGAATATATGATATTAGCCAAAGAGGAGCATGCGGAGAAAACCTATGCCAAGTTGAAAAAGAGATATCTCACGTTAAAAGCAATTCTCAACGTAGCAGGAGTGAATCTGACAGATATTGATGAAATTAAGGAATAATATAAGCGAATATCCGTTCCGGAACCACTATGCAAAAAATGTGTAAAGTCTGATGCGGAAAGCACAGAT
The DNA here is from genome assembly GCF_056796775.1 of Schaedlerella sp. NCBI lineage: Bacteria > Bacillati > Bacillota > Clostridia > Lachnospirales > Lachnospiraceae > Schaedlerella > Schaedlerella sp. Next base: position 63,088 of record NZ_JBQIKP010000010.1, on the reverse strand, counting down.
TTTACACATTTTTTAATCCTCACCTTCTTTTCTTCTATACCCCAAAGTTTCTTAGTAAATTGCAGTGTCTGATTATTGATAAAGCATCTTTTGGATCGACGCGTCATTCATATTGTCCTGTGTCACCCAGAGGTACCCTGTACTGACCTGGGCCTCATTGCCGGACTGCAGGACAGTCCTTGCCGCCGCCACCACGGACGCGTACCCGATTCCAAACGGATTCTGCACTACCAGCCCGGAGATCTCGCCCTCCTCCAGCGCCTTGAGCTGTTCCCTGCCCACATCAAATCCCATAAGGACGATCTCCGCAGGATCTGTGTTCTCTTTTGCGCTTACCGAGGATTCGCTGTCAGATCGGCCGTCCTTATCACCGGATGCCTCATCTGCGGGATCTTCGTTCTCTGAATCCTCCTGAGGGGCTTCTTTCTCCCCATTCTCTCCGGGCTCATTTCCGCCTGCCTGAGAATCCTGTGCCGGCTCCTGATCCTCCCCGGCTCCATCACCTGACCGGGCTGCTTCCTTCATTTCCCCGCCAGGCTCCCGGGCATCCTCTCCGGTCTGCTCCTGTGTCCTGCCGTCCTCCTTCTGATCCGTATCTTCCCTTTGGTCTTTCTCTTCCTTCTGTCCTTCTTCCCATGCCTGCTCTGCCTGCCGGATTGCCTCCAGCCCCAGCATGGTGGTACTGTCATTGGTTCCGAAGATGCCTTTCAGCCCCGGATGCTGTTCGATCAGATACTGTACGGCATCCGCATCCGTGACGCTCTCCTTCTCTACCTTCCGCCCACCTTCTTCCAGCCCTTCATTCTGTTCTTCCGCCATCTGCTTTTTCAGGTCATCCAGCTGATCGCAGTAAACGACTTCCGCCGTCCGGACATCCGGATAGTTCTCCGCAATCTCGTTCTGGAAGCTCTTCGCGCGCTCCTTGGCTGTCTCGGACTTGGAATCATGGACCAGCACCATCACGTCTCCTTCTCCGCCGATCTCATCCGCCAGCTTGTACGCCCCGGTGCGGGCCGCCTCCTGGTTGTCCGTCTTGACCGTACACTGGATCCCCGGATATTGGTTTCCGGAGTCCAGGGCAATGATCGGGATCCCGTTCTCCGTGGCAAGGTCAAACTGAACCGTACAGGCCTCCTCGTCGATGCTGGCGATCCCGATCACATCCGGATAGCGGGACAGCTCCTCGTCCAGGATATTCACCTGCTCATCAATGTCCTCCGACTTCGCGGGGCCGTTATAGGTCACCTTGATCTTATCATTTCCGGAGTAGCCCAGCTCCCGATTGAGATCCTCGGCCGCCTGCATGACGCCGCTTCTGACCGCTTTCCAAAAGGCAGTGGCTTCTGATTTTCCAATGATGGAGATGTAGGTCCCCTTTTCCAGCTTCAGCCCCTGGACATCCCGGTAGGCCGACGGCATGATCGGATTCAGGCTGACCTGATAGTCCGGTTCTTCCGATGTATCCCCTGTAAATGTATTCTGTTCGGTCTCTTTGGCGCACGCACCGACCATCAGCGCGGCCGCAAGTGCCAGAGCCGCAGTTTTCATAAATTTCCGTCTCATAACAAAACACCCTGCTGCCATTCACATCCAAATGTACTGACCTTTCACTTGTCTAAATTTCCATCTGCCGCGTCAACTCCCATCGACGATGCTGCCAGGTCGGCTGTGAATGGTAATAACACCCTTTCTTTCTATATTTTACCCATACCTTAATACTATACACGATTTTCGTGAAAAAAAAAGGAATATTTTCTTAAGGTTATTATGAATTTTCTTGTATATTTACCCTTTTTGTATTAAAATAGAAAAAGCAATGGATTCCATTGCAGAAGACAGTACCGGAACAGCCGTCCAAGCGGCGGAGAGATGGTTCCGGAAGTTCAATTATAAAAAGGAGGATACATATTATGGCACGTGTGATTAGTGATGAGTGTGTTAGCTGCGGTACTTGCGAAGCTGAATGCCCGGTAGGAGCTATTGCAGAGGGAGACGGAAAGTACGTGATCGATGCTGATGCATGTATCGACTGCGGAGCATGTGAAGGAGCATGTCCTACAGGCGCTATCGCAGAGGCTTAATACAGAAATATTGCCCGTCAGAAGGCAGCCTCATGGAATAACAGAATATTTTACAAAAAAGAAGTTCCCTGGAAGTCCATTTTCAGGGAACTTTTTTATTTTATCACTATAAGCTCCTCTCCTTACTCCAGCGCCGCCTCTGCCGCCTCATCCGCAGTCTTCACAAATGTCTCCGCAGCCTGAGCCGCCGGCCGGCCTTCCCCGACCTCCTGCAGCATCTGCCACCATGCGGTCCGCGCCTGGGCCCAGCCCGGCGTGATCTGATAATAGTCGCCCATGTATTTTGTAAAAATGCTGTACTCCCGCATGATATCATCATTTACATAGATATCCTCCATGTCGCGGACCGGCCAGTACACTGCGGTCTGGACGGATTTGATATACTGCTTCTCATCCTCCGTCATGAATTTGATAAATGTCTTGGCTGCTTCGGTCCTGGCTTCATCGCCGTTGTCAAAGACTCCGAATCCCCAGATTCCGCCCTGCAGGCTGGGTTCCCCATCGCTGGTGGGAAATGCCATGGGAAAGATGTCGAATTCCCGCTCCGGGTTCATGGCTGTCTGGCTGACCTCCAGGGACACGTTCCAGCAAAATGCCATCGCAAGCTCTCCATTGCAGAACATCGCCACCTCATCCTGCCCCACGATATCCGGTTCAAAGGAAATGCCGTCCATTCCCTGGAGCAGTTCCAGCGCCCGGATGTTTTCCTCGCTGTTGATCATATATTCCGCATGCTCCGGATCCGTAAACGTACCTCCATACAGGTTATTTACCAGGGCGCGCGTTCCCTGGTCCCCGCCCTGTCCGCCGCAGAATATGACACCGACCTTCTCCTGTCCGTCGTCTTTCAGCGTTTTGACCGCGTTCACAAATCCGTCCGTCGTCCAGGTGTGGTTCTCTTCGTCAATATATTTCAGAGCGCCGGCCGCCTCGAACATGTCGTAATTGATCGCCATGCAGTGAGTCGTCATGCAGAGGGGATACACGTAATATTCCCCATTGCGGTGCCGGCAGGCATTGCGGACATTTTCATAGACATTGTCCGACATCTGTTCTTCTTCCCATAGGTCGCTGAGATCGGCCATCAGCCCTTTATTTCCCCAGTCAGCGACCATCCGTTCCGGGCCCTCCAGGATCAGGTCGGGAGCCCGGCCTTCCTCTATGGCCTCACGGACCTCCTCATCACCGGTAGCATAATCCAGGTACTTTACCGATATGTGGATTTTCGGGTACTTCTGCATAAAGTCCGAGATCAGCCCTGCCACTACCACGGAATTCCCCCAGTTTCCCACCGGATAGGTCCACAGTGAAATCTCCGTCATACCGTTTCCAGAATCTTTGCTTCCGCCGGAGGACGCGCCGACTTCCTGATCCTTCTCCGCGTCTCCGTCCGAACCGCTTCCCGTCCTGCCTCCTCCCGAATCGCCGGACGTTCCTCCGCAGGCGGTACAGCCGGCAGCCAGGCAGGCCGCCAGCAGCAAAGCCAGCATTTTCTTCATGTTCTGATATCCCCTTTCTTCCATAACGGTTATGCTAAGCGCCGGATAAGCGCTCAATAAAATATGACGCGCACCGCCGTGTGAACTGTATCTTTCCTCGCTTTAAGGCCGCAGATATTTCTCCAGCAGCCGGATCACTTCCTGCATATCAATGGGCTTGGGAACATGGGCGTTCATGCCACAGTCCAGACACTTCTGCACGTCGTCCCGGTAGGCGTCCGCGCTCATGGCAATGATCGGGATCGTGTCCGCGTCCGCCCGGTCCAGATCTCTGATTGCCCTGGCCGCCTCATAACCGGTCATCACCGGCATCCGCAGATCCATCAGAATCACATCGTAATAATGGAGCGGCGACTGTTCAAACATATCCACGCAGATCTTGCCGTTCTCCGCCCAGTCCAGCTCGATCCCCAGATCCGAGATCAGCTCGCTTGCGATCTCCCAGTTCAGCTCATTGTCCTCCGCCAGCAGCGCCCGCTTCCCGGCAAACTGCATCACCACGTCCGCCTGCGTCGTAGTCTCTGCTTCCTTTGTAGCGGCAAGAGGTTTCAGCCCGTAGAACAGTGTAGACTTAAACAGGGGCTTCGCAAGGAATCCATAGATTCCCACGGCCTTGGCCTCTTCCTCCACCTCATTCCAGTCAAATGCCGCCAGCAGCAGGAACGGCGTCTTGTCGCCGCAGAGCTTCCTGATCTCCCGCGCCGTCTCGATCCCGTTCATTCCCGGCATATCATAATCCAGCAGGATCGCGAAATAATTCTCTCCCTTTTCCAGACGCTTTTGTACCTCCTGGAGCGCCCGTTTCCCGTTCAGCGCCCAGTCCGCCTTGATCCCGATGGCCCTCAGCGCCGCAATATCATTTTCACAGTGGATCTCGTCATCGTCCACGACCAGCAAATCCCAATCCGGGAGCTCCATCTCCCGCTCCTGGGCCATCGCCTTTTCCAGATCCACCGTCACATGGAACGCGCTTCCCCGCCCGGGCTCGCTTTCGACCTTGATGTTGCCGCCCATGGCTTCTACGATGTACTTGGTGATGGTCAGCCCCAGACCGGCTCCTGCCGATTTTTCAACACGGGAATGGTCTTCCCGGATAAAGGATTCGAAGATCCGCTCCTTCAATTCCCGGGGCATGCCCACGCCGTTATCCTTCACCCGCAGATGGACCCGGATAAACGCGTCTCCCTTGGGGGACGGCTCTTCCTGCAGCACGAGCTGGATCCGCCCCTCCTCCTGGGTGAATTTCACCGCGTTGCTCAAAAGGTTGAGCAGGATCTGGTTGATCCGCACACTGTCCCCGCATACATTTTCCACGGTCACGTCGCGCACATAAACATCCAGCTTCTGCCGCTTCTCCTTCACCTGGTGCCGCATGATCCCCACGATATTCAGCATCACATCGTGAAGCGAAAGCTGCTCCACATTGAGGATCAGCTCCCCGTTCTCGATCTTGGACATGTCCATGATATCATTGATCATCCCCAGCAGATGCCCGCTGGAAAACGCGATCTTTTTCAAACAATGCTGTACCTGCTGGGTATCATCAATATTGGAAATGGCGATGGTCGTCATCCCCACAATCCCGTTCATCGGAGTCCGGATGTCATGGCTCATATTGGAAAGAAATTCACTCTTTGCCTTGCTTGCCCGCTCCGCCGCCTTCCGCGCCTCATCCAGAGAATGCATCTGCTGGCGCATCAGCCGGAAATATCCCGCAAATACAAGGAGAAGGGCCAGCACGATCAGCGCGCAGTCCGCCAGCGCCGTGAATGTCCACTGATCTCCGAAGTGGTCGATGGTCTCGTCCATCAGGTTGTAGGACATGCCGACCAGCAGATACCATTCGGAATTGGGCAGGCGGGTGCAGTACATATGCCGCCGCTCCCCATCCAGTGTGAATTCAATGTCGTATTCCTCATTGACCTCCATAGCAACCTGCAGTTCCTGGATAAAGGTCTCCTTTTTCATGCCCAGCACGCTGTCATAGCGTTTTCTGACCCGGTCAAAGTAATTGCCGCCGTCCAGCCCGTCGCCCCGGAAAATAAAGTCGCCGTTTTTTAATATCATATAATATTCCATGGTCTCGTCGCTGATGTTCAGTGCCAGGGTTTCGCCGATGTAGCTGACCGGAAGCCCTGCCACAAGCGCGATGCTTTCCCCGCCGTCCTTCATGGGGTAAACCGCCGGCATCCCCATCAGGATCATCGTGTCTCCCAGCCTGTCCGTCGCCGCGGCGATCTTGCTGTGCCCGCTGCGGAGTGACCGCATGAATGTCTCCGGGTCGGCCGGGTCGGCGTCATTGCCGTAGATCATCTCATATGTACCGTCCTCCGCGACAAGCGCCAGACTGGTAAATTCCCGCATCCGTCCATTGTGGGACAGGTTGACGCGCATCACATCCGCGTTTCCCACATTTCCCGGAGGCACGGATTCTACCAGGTCTCCTACCTGGGAAAGGCGCAGTCCGATAGTCGTTCCAAAATGCTCGGCCACATGATCCCCCATCCCGGACATGTAGATACCTCCGATATCGCTGATCGTCTCCGCGCTCTTTTCCCGCATGTGTACCGCCTGGAATGTGAAAACGAAAATACACAGGATCAGCACAAATATCAGGCTGACGATCAGATATCGTGTATTTTTTGACTTATTCTCCATTTCCTTAGATCCTCCCGGATTTTCTCTATGGAATTGCGCAAAAATAACTTGCCTTTTTGCGCAGAACAAATTTTCAGACACAAGGCGAAGGAATGAGGCGTACCGGGGTACGTCGATTGACGACAACGCAGTGTATGAAGATTTGGGCAAGCAAAATGGTACGATTATTTTTGCACAGTTCCTATACTCAGAAGTTCCCATATTATTTATAATATCACTTTTTTCTCTGTACGTGAAGTATGAATATGGATAACAGCAAATAAAAAAAGGAAAAAATGTCTTTATTTGACGAACGCTTTTTTTCATCCCCTGCTGTTCCATATGGTATAATAGGGGGCGAAAGCAGGTGGACAGGCTTAAGAATCTCTTTGTGCCTGATTCCGAAAGTGTATCATAATCCTAAGGAGGTATCATATATATGGGCGAGGTCAGGTACATGATTTCTGAGGCGGCCAAAAAGCTCCAGGTAGAATCCCACGTTCTTCGCTACTGGGAAGACGAACTTGGGCTGGAGATCGGCCGCACTGACATGGGACATCGATGCTATACGGAAGATGACATACAGCTTTTTCTTTGTATCCAGAAACTGAAGAATGAGGGAATGCTCCTGCGTGATCTGAAATTTATGATCCCCGAATTAACCGCAGCCCGAAAACGGCTGAACGCTGCCAGGGCGGAAGATGCAGAGGAAGGAGCAGAGAAAGAAGCAGCCGAAGGCGGGGAAGGCGGGAGTTCAAAGGCGGAAGCGAACAAGGCGTACGGCGTACATACCAGTGATGCAGGCGGTAAAACAAGCGGCATGCAGGCTGATGGGCCGGGCAGCAAAGCAGACGAGGCAGGCAGCAAGGCAATCAGGGCAGGCAGTAAGGCAATCGGGGCAGGCAGCAAGGCAATCGGGGCAGGCAGCAAATCGGATGATATACAGGCCGCCAAGGCAGACAGCAGAACCAATGATATACGCTCCGACGGGACAGACAGCAGAACCGACGATATACGCTCCGACGGGACAGACCGTGCGGCAGACTGTATGCAGGGATCGGCCTCCCTGGCTTCCGCCCATCCGGCAGCTCCGGAAGCTGATGTGATCCAGGTGACACAGCTGGAACAGGTGCGTTCGCTGATCGGGGATGTATTGACCGATGTGGTTTCCGCAAACAATGAAACACTAAAAAAAGACATCAGCCGCAAGGTCACTTCTGATGTCATCCGCGAAATGGATTTTCTCTTCCAGGCAAACGAGCGCCGGGAGGAAGAGCATTACCGGAAGCTGGATGTGCTCATACGCCAGCAGCAGGCCGGACGGCGGGAAGCCGCCAGGGAAACACCGCTGGGGAAGTTGAAGAAGCTGCTTACATAAAGAACTGCCCCGTGCTTTTGGGACAGTTCCTCAGGTACTTGCAGTATGGTAAGATTATTTTTGCTCCGTTTCTACTGCGGCTGCCGCTCTTCATTTCCAAATCGCGTATACTGCGGCATCCATGCCAGCCGAATGGTCCCGATGGGGCCGTTCCTCTGCTTGGCAATGATGATTTCCGCGATGTTCTTATCCTCGGAATCGTGGTTGTAATAATCATCCCTGTAAATAAACATACACACGTCAGCGTCCTGCTCGATGGCCCCTGACTCACGCAGGTCGGAAAGCATGGGACGCTTATCGTTTCGGGATTCCACCGCACGGCTCAGCTGGGACAGCGCGATGACCGGCACGTTCAGCTCCCTTGCCAGCCCCTTTAGGGAACGGGAGATCTCTGAAATCTCCTGCTGGCGGCTCTCGTTGCTCCTCTTGCTGCTCCCGCTCATCAGCTGCAGATAATCGATGATGATCAGGTCCAGGTTCTGTTCCAGCTTGAATTTCCGACATTTGGAGCGCATCTCAGCGATGGAGATTCCAGAGGTATCGTCTATGATCAGCCTGGATTTTCCGATGATCCCTGCGCCCTCGATCAGTTTTTCCCAGTCCGTATCCTTCAGATTCCCGGTACGCAGAAGCTGCGCGTCCACGTGGGATTCCAGAGAAAACAGACGGTTCACCAGCTGCTCCTTGGACATTTCGAGACTGAACACGGCCACCGAAAGATTTTGCCGAAATGCCACATGCTGCGCAATATTCAGCACAAACGCGGTCTTTCCCATAGACGGTCGGGCCGCAATCAGGATCAGGTCCGACCTTTGCAGGCCCGACAGCTTATAATCCAGATCGATAAACCCGGTCGGGATGCCGGTTACGGTGCCTCTTGTTTTGGAGGCCCTCTCAATGACCTCCAGGGCGTTGAGAACGACCTGCTTGATGGGCACAAAGTCTTGGAAATTGCCCCGCTCCACCAGCTCAAATACCCGCTTTTCCGTCATTTCCAGGATTTCCTCCAGGGGACGATTTTCCAGGTAGCAGGTGTTGGCGATCTCCTCATTGAGCTTGATCAGCCTGCGCAGAGTTGCCTTTTCCTTGATGATCTGCGCATAGGCTTTTGCGTTTGCCGAGGTCTGGAAGCCTGCCAGGATATCCTTCGCGAACTCCAGGCTGCTGACCTCCGGCGGAACATTCTTCTCTTTCAAGTGCTCCTGCAGTGTGATCAGGTCCACCGGCTTTCCCATATGAAATAATTCTGCCATAGCGTCAAACAGGATGCCATATGCAGTCTGATAGAAGTCCTCTCCTGTGAGGATCTCCGTTGTCTCCAAAATGGCATCCTTATTCATCAGCATCGCCCCGATGACGGCGGACTCCGCTTCTGTGCTATGAGGCAGGATCCGTTTAATTACCGCCTCTTCCATCTATTTTTACTCCTCATCATCCAACCGTACAGGTGGAATATTTGTGATACTCACAGCCGATAAGATCTGCCGTGAGTATTCATTATGCCTCTTCCCCGATCTCTACCTTCAATTCCGCGGTCACTTCCGGATGCAGCTTCACCGGAACTATATGTGTTCCCAGTGTTTTCAGCGTTTCCTTGAGCTGGATCTTCTTTTTGTCCACGTCCAGGCCCATCTGATCCTTGACCGCGGCAGCGATTTCCTTTGCGGACACGGAACCAAACGCCTTTCCGCCTTCGCCCACCTTGATCTTAAGCGCGACCTGTCCGGCTTTCAGTTCCCCGGCCAGCTTTTCGGCCGCCTCTTTATTCTCCTTGGCGATCTTTTCCTCATTGTTCTTTTTCAGCTTCAGGTCATTCATGTTTTTGCTGTTCGCTTCCACGCCCAGCTTCTTCGGAATGATGAAATTCCTTGCGTAGCCGTCATTGACATTTACAATTTCTCCCTCTTTTCCGAGAGACTTTACATCCTGCAGTAAAATGACTTTCATAGTATACAACTCCTTTTATTCTCTATATCTATGCCCAAGGGCATCCCATTATGGCCATTCACCTGTTTCCTAAGGTATACCCAAGGACATCCCGCTGTTCTGGACAGCAGACTATCTTTATTAAATATCCCCCGCCTCAATCATCTGGTCGATGGTCTCCTTCAATCTGCGGATCGCTTCCTGCACGTTCGTATGGTCAAACTGCGCGCCTGCCGCATTGATATGCCCGCCGCCGCCCAGCTTTTCCGCAATGATCTGAACATTGACCTCGTCGATGGAACGGGCGCTGAGGAAAATTCTTCCATTGTAAATGGTAAGTACAAAGGACGCCTTGATCCCGCTGATATCCAGCAGCTCATTGGCCGCCTGCGCCCCCAGTACCGTGGGGCTGTCGATATCGCCCGGGCACTCCGCGATGGCATACTCGCTGCGGTAAACCTCGGCCATACGCACGGTCTCCGCCTTCGCGCGGTAGGACTCCATATCGTCCCGGAACATCTTTCTCACTCGCGTAATATCCGCGCCGCACCTTCTTAAAAATGCCGCCGCCTCAAAGGTCCTTACTCCGGTCCGGTTCATAAAATTCCGGGTGTCGATCATGATCCCGGCGTACAGGCAGTCCGCCTCCACCGATGGAATCCGCAGGTCGTCTACGATATACTGCAGCACCTCCGCCACCATTTCACAGGTAGACGAGGAATAAGGCTCTACATAGGAGAGCACCGCATTTTCAATGACCATGCTGCCCTGTCTGTGGTGGTCTAGTACGGCAATGGTCTTGGACCGCTTGAGCAACTCCGGACACTCCGTCATAGGCGGCTTGTTAGTATCCACCACCACCACCATGGAATTTTCATTGATCCGGTCCAGCGCCCTGTCCGGCGTCAGGAAAATATCGCTCTCATAAGCGGAGCTGTCCAAAATCTCATCATACAGCGGCCGGATGGAATTGGAAACCTCCTCCAGCACCACATGCGCCTTCTTGCCCAGCTCCTTCGCCGCACGGTAGATCCCCATGCAGGCGCCGAGACTGTCGGCATCCGCCAGCCGGTGTCCCATGACAAAGATCTGGTCCTTGGCCACAATGAACTCCCGAAGCGCCTCCGCCTTGACCCTGGCCTTGACCCGCGTATTCTTGGAGGTCTGCTCCTTCTTTCCGCCGTAATATTTCAATCCGTGGCAGTCCTTTACTACCGCCTGATCGCCGCCCCTGGCCAGCGCCAGGTCAATCGCCATGCGGGCATAATCGTAGCTCTGCGCATAAGTAGATGTATTCACGCCCAGGCCGATACTCAGCGTAGCCGAACGCGCGTTGCCGATGTTCACCTGCTTCACATCCTCCAGCAGCGAAAACCGGTCCGCTTCAAACTTCTGATAAGCTTCCTTTTTGATGACGATAAAGTACTTGTCCTTTTCCATTTTCTTCACAAGCCCGTCGGCATCGTTGATATATTTATTGATCTTGCGGTCAATCAGCGCCACCAAAAGGGACTGGCGCACCTCCTCCACGCTGTCCATGATCTCATCATAATTGTCGATGTAGATCAGGCCGGCGATCATTCGCTGATTGTCGATCTCCCGCAGATTGGCATTCAATTCCGTCACGTCGGTCATATAGATGACCACAAAAAATTCCTTGTCCCTGGGAATATGCAGTACATCCTCTGTCTCGCTGAAGCCTTCCATGGAAACCTTGCTGAGATGGACCTGGTAATCCCGCCCGTTATGCTGGATCTCCAGCTCCGCGTTCTCCTCATCTCCCGGAAATACGCTTCGGCCGATCTCCGGGATCAGCTTGTTCAGATACCTCTCCCGCCGCCTACCGCAGAATTCCTCCTCAAACCGGTCGTTCTTCCACACGATCCGGCCGTCCTCCATCAGAATGGCGTAGGGAATGGCCAGCTCCCGCAGAAGGGTATTCTGTATCCCCTTATACTGGGTCGAGAACTGGATCATATCGGCCAGAATCAAAGAACGGTTGTGGAAATACAGGATACCGACGACCGCCGCATAGATGATGACGAACACGGACATCATCCCGGCCGCCTGTCTGTCGATCCGATACATCCAGAAGTTCATTGCGATCAAAAGTACCGTCATGATGAGCGGCCATCGCATATACATCTTTAACTGTCCCTTCAAACGCACATCTTTCTTTTTCATGTTTTTTCCTCTTCATCTCATCGGACCGTATCCTCTGCAGCGCTCCCACTGAGTCGGAATCGTCTGCCCTGATACGTCCGCCCCTCCCGGCATGTATGTACAGCATGCCATCAGGAAAACACCCCGCCGGATCAAACCGCCTGCCCTGCCGGAAAGCAGCGCCGGATGGCTTTTCCGGTCACTAACAGGTCTAGTATATCACCTTTTTTGAAATTAATCCACTATAATCTGAATCTGCGCCGGGAGGGAATATAAAATGTGGGATAATGATTCAGAGCGGCAGCAGACGGGTCCGCGCTCTGAACGGTTCGATATTTACCAGAACGCGCGCCCGCCGGGCACACAAAAACTGCCGCGCCGGAATCCTCTGGATCCCCGGTACGGCAGCTCATTTACATATCTTTTTTCAATTAATCCTGAACGTACGGCATCAGAGCGATGTGTCTTGCTCTCTTGATCGCTACGGTAAGCGCTCTCTGATGCTTTGCGCAGTTGCCTGTGATTCTTCTCGGAAGGATCTTCCCTCTCTCAGAGATGTACTTCTTCAGCTTTACCACGTCTTTGTAATCAATCTCGTTATTTTCTTTTCCGCAGAATACGCATACTTTTTTCCTTCTGCGTACAGGGCCTCTTCTCTTGAAGCCGCCCTCTGGTCTGCTTCCCTTTTCGTAAGCCATCTTCCTTTACCTCCTGAATTTATAGCCTCCGCATGGACTGCCATACGGATCGGTTAGGAACGTCTATTATATTACCAGGCAGATTCCGCTCAATCCGCAGGATTCCCGCGGGATCATACCCTTTCGGCAAATTTAACTAAACGGCAGTTCCTCATCTATCCCGTCCGGGATGTTCATGAAGCCATCACCCACATCTGCCGCCGGCGAAGGCGCCGACTGCTGGTAGTTGTTCTGCTGCTGATAAGAGTTCTGCTGATAGGAACCGCGGTTCGCTTCAAACTCAGACTTGCTCTCCGCAAACTCCTGTTCCTCTACGATCACTTCTGTCGTGTACACCTTCACGCCGTCCTTATTCGTGTAGCTTCCGGTCTGGATCCGTCCGGAAATGGCTACGCGCATACCCTGGCGAAAATACTTCTCCGCAAACTCCGCGGAGCGTCCGAAGATCACACACGGAATAAAATCAGCGGTGGGCTCGTTGTCCCTCTTGAATCTGCGGTCTACGGCGATCGTATATCTTGCTACTGCAGTTGCGCTGTCACCCTGTGAATATCTGACTTCGGGGTCCCTTGTCAGGCGACCCACCAAAACTACTTTATTCATATATACCTCTTTCTTTTATGCCTCCTGTTTCACGCATAAATATCTGAGCACGTTATCCATGATACGGATACGCTGTTCCACTTCACCCGGAACAGCCGCGTCAGACTCGAAGTGTACAAAGTAGTAGTATCCTTCTTTCATCTTCTGGATCTCATAAGCAAATCTTCTCTTGCCCCATTCGTCAACGTCTGTTACATTGCCGCCGAAACGGGTGATCAATGCTTTTACCTTCTCTACTACTTCTGCTCTTGCATCGTCTTCGAGCTTTGCGCTGACAACAACGGCTAACTCATACTTGTTCATGTGTCCTGCACCTCCTTCTGGTCTCTGGCCCCCGCCTGCCCGGGAGCAAGGAATATAATTGTCTGTCAGATGTCAGATCTGCACAACCTGACACTGCTGTTCAGTACAACGGCCGATCCTGTTGTCTGCCGTCCTCAAACAGCTGTAAACCAATGTGTATGTCACACAGGTACTTATCATAGCACAAGACATTTTATGATTCAAGCCTTTTTGCGAATTTCCCTCGTATTTTTTTCCACCAATTTCCTGGGTACCATCACCTGATGCCCGCAGCCGCAGCATTTCAGACGGAAGTCCGCCCCTACCCGGAGCACCTCCCACTCGAAATTCCCGCATGGGTGCTGCTTTTTCAGCCGGATGATGTCCCCTACCGCAAAACGATCCGCCATCATGATCCCTCCTAAAATCCATGTCAGATTCCTTCACACAGATAAATCAGTATTCCTCAATCAGCACACCCTGAACCAGAAACCGCTCATCCTCCAGCACATTGGTACAGGTGGAAAGGCTGACGATCCGGGAGCCTGCATGCAGGTCCGCCTCTACCTGATAATTGGATGAATTTTTACACAGCTCCAGGTAATTCAGAAAATCTTCATCCGTATTGTAGTTCAGATTATAATTCTCCGCAACCGCCTTTACCACGCCTGCTGAAAATACCTGGTAGACCTTGGTCATGCCGTCGGGCGTATAAATATAGAAATAAGGATGCTGCTTGCAGAACTCCTCATCCGCATAGGCGCTGAGCTGGGAAAACATCTCACCGCCCACCTTCAGGTTGTGACCGTAGATGAAGGAATTCCGGTCGGTGAAAGAGGAATGGCTCCGCTTATCCAGGAAGATCGCTCCCAGCTTATTGTCATTTGCGGAAAATGTCTTTGTCAGGTATTCTTCATTGTCCCTGCTTTTGACGACGGGGTAGCTGATGATGGCCGGCTCCTCCATCCGGATCCAGGCAACCGTGTCCGGGTTCTCCGCCAAAAGCGCTTCAAAATCCACCTGGAAACCGTCCCCGGGCTTTTTCTCTTCCCCCTCTTCTCCAGAGTCAGGCTCCGTGACTGCCATTTCTTTAACCTTATCGTACTCTTGTCCGCCGGTATAATATGGAAGGACCATCATCACGATCTGGTAAACGGAAACGGCCAGGATGCCGAATGCAATGAGCATGATCAATGTGGTGAGCAGGCTGCCGCCCTTTTTACCTTCTTTTTTATTTTTTCTGCCTCCGCCTTTTTTTGCGGAGGCTTTACCGGACTTCCCGGAAGCTTTTCCCCGGGCTGCTTTGCCGCCCGTTGTTCCGGCGCCTGTTTTGCCGCTGGTTTTGCCGCCGGATCTGCCTGCCGGGGCCTGCCTGCCTTTCATATTCTTCTTTTCCATCGTTCTGCCTGCACAGCCTGCCTTTCTTAAATTTATATGTACCTCAGAACCGTTTGGTGCTGTTTTGGATGCTTTCTAAAACCCAAGATTTTCATCTACCAGGATCACCTTCGTCCTCTTCGGGACCTTGGAAAATCTGGTGATCAGGATCTGACAGCAGATGCATTCCGGAGACTTGCAGTCTGCGCAGGTTCCGTTCTTTACGCATGGGGTCTGGATGCCGAACCGCTGCGCGTTGATGGGCGCCGCCTCATTTTTTGCGCGGCTCATGGCATCGGCCTCGGTCTTGACCACCTTGTTCATACCTACGATCAGCAGAACCGTTTTCGGGCCGTAAGCGTAGGCCGCCACACGGTTCGCGTTTCCATCGATGTTGACCAGGATCCCGTCCTCGCTGAGCGCGTTGGCGCTGCCCAGGAATACATCGCAGTTCAGCGCCTGGCGCATGACCTCTTCCTGCTCCGCGCGGGTCTCCTTCGTCCCCCGGTCCAGCACCTCGTAATTTCCTGCGCGGACCGCGTCCAAAAGGCCGATCTCCTGTGCGGACATGCTGCCGCCCCAGCTGACCGAGCTGCCCTCCGGAATGAGCTCCAGGGCTTTGGCCAGGGCCTCTTCCTTTGTCTTTACATAATAAGCTTCCATGTTGCGGGATTCCAGGGCCTTTACTACGCGTGAGCCCAATACTTCGTTGCGCTTCTCTCTTACGTTCATTTTTTTCCGCCTTTCTACTGTTCCAAATCAATGTCGTGTTTTTTATTATAGCAGTCATGATGGGAAAAGACAACGGAATGGTTGTAAAAAACATCGAAATAATAACCATTGTCCTACAATTCACAGCGAGCCAGGGGCATTCCTTCGTGCCTCGGTCTTCAAAATTTAACATTGAGGCTTTTACCCGTAAATAGGGGTTACTTCTCCTTATCACCTAAAAGCAGCAACCCCAAAGCTGCCGCCAGAACGGCCTGCTTTTTCTGCTTCAGCGCGTCTGCATTTCTCACAATACGTTTTGCTTCTTCCAGTGAGATATATTTCGCGTTCTGCAGTCTTGTTGTATCAAAAGGCTCCGTTTTACTCCCGCGAAGTTTTAAATAACATTTATAACAGCACCAATGTACTCCTTGTATTTGTAATGATAACCCATGGTTTTCCTCCTTCGGTCAGCAGAACTTATTCATAATCCGGAAAGATCTGGCAAAGTCCGCCTTCCCCTCTGACAACAAGAATGGAGCCCCATTCTCCGAACCCCTTTGACAGATCCAGAGCTTCTTCATCCTGCAATCCGGCATTCCACACATAGGCCAGAGGATTTGCCCCACCCGCTTCAATGCCTTTCAGCGCCTTCCTCTCCGCCTGCCATTCTTCTTCATAAGAAGAGACAGAGAGCATTGCGTAAAGGATACCTGCGTTGGTTACGTTTCTGATCACATGATAGACCAGGATCTGAAACTGATTCTCTACTTTTTCAACCAGCTTTCTCTCTTCATCCGACCATTCATAGAGAACTCCCACCATCACGCCCAGATTCGTCGGCCTGCTTACATATACCTTATGTTCCTCTTCAAAATCCCGGATCACAGATTGCTCCTTTTCATCCAGAAGCCCCAGCATATGCATCCTCTCTGCCGCTTCCTTTCTCATTTGCTCCTTCGTCATCTTCCGTTCTCCTTCCTACTTTCCATATTCATCCCTACAGCGCCGCGTCAACCGGCTCACTTTCCAGCGCCAGGATTGCAAATACACACTCGTGTACCCGGTAAAGCGGTTCCTTCGCCGCGAACCGCTCCAAAGCTTCCAGCCCCAGTGAAAATTCTTTTAACGCCAGGCTCCGCTTACGGGACAGGGAGCGCTGCTTTAGCCGTGCCAAATGCTTTGGTGTCAGATATTCCGGGCCGTATATGATCCGCAGGTACTCCCTCCCCCGGCACTTTATGGCCGGCTGTATCAGCCGTGAGCCCACGCATACGGCAAATGTCTCCGGTTTGACCACCATCCCTTCCCCACCGTTTTCCGTCAGCGTCTCCCACCATCTGGCCGCCTTCTCCAGTTCTTCCCTGCGGGATAAATCTACCTCCAGATATTCCGTTTCCATAAAAATCGGATCACGTCCCGTGCAGTATCGCTTTAATGTTTCCATATGCCAGACATGCTTCTCCCCGGAAAACACCCGTCCCTCACAGGCCAGGAGATGAAAAGGCGCAATACGCAGATCCCCCGCGGAATCCACATTCCAGCAATACCGTCGGTAAGCTGTTACATATTCTTCCGCCGCAGTCCGCTTTTTGGCAAAATGCTGCCGCAGACTGCGGAGTTCTCTTTCCGAAGATTTTTCAAAATGCTCTGCGGCTGTCCTGTCATCAGACACATCCTCGCTTGTCCCGCGGCGGGATGCATCCTCGTCCGTGTTTTGGATGTCCAGACTCCCGGCTGCAAGCTCCAGAACCTGGACGGCCGCCGAAAGCGACTCCCTGCCTGCTCTCCCGACCGGGCCATACTGGCTTCTCAGCAAAGCCTTTGCTTTCCCGGACCAGGGCATGATCTCGGTATCCAGACAGACCCATTCCGTTTGAAAATCCTCCCAAAAGCCATTCTCAGCCAGCGTCTGATCCAGCCTTTCCAAAATCTCCGCTTCCATATCCGTTTCCTCAAAAAAGCGTCTTCCCGTCCTGGTGTAGATAATACCTCTGCTTCCATCCCCCACACCAAAACGTCTTTTGGCCGTGTCGGCAGTACGGCACAATACGATCACCGCCCTGGAGCCCATATGCTTCCGCTCGCATACCACACGCCCCACTCCGTTTTTCTGATAATCCTGAAATGCCTCCCATGGATATTCCATATAATCCTCCCTGGAACTCGCCCTGCTGGGCGACATCATCGGCGGCAGGTAGATCAGCCAATGAGGATCTGCCGCGAACCGGCTCATCGCTTCCAGTGCCGATGCCGTATTCTCCTCCGAAATGGTGATGCCTGGCAGCAGTCTTGTAGACAGATGCAGCTTTCCCTGTACATCCTGAATATCCAGAATCCCCGCATCTTCTTTTTCACTGCCGCCAAACGGACGGCTCCCCTCACAATACTGCCTGTGAGCCGCAGCGCTTACCACTTCCATCTCCGGATAACGGAGACAGGAGAGTTTTCCGCCAAACACGCATCCGGTATCTACACAATACGTGCGGTTCACGGCCTGCACCTCTTCCCGGGGCGTATGCCCGTAAACGATCGTGGCCGCTCCCCGGTAATCTGCGGCCCAGTTTCGCCGGACCGGAAAGCCCGAATCGTCTGTCTCCCCAGTGGTGTCTCCATAGAGACAAAAGGCCCGGATCCTGCCGGATACCCGGCCGATGTACTCCTCCCTGATTCCCGCATGTGAGACCACAAGACTTCCCCCGTCAAATATATAATGGCTGACAAGATTTTCCAAAAACGCCCGGACCTCCTCAAGAAATCCTTCCTCTTCACGCTCCAGCTCCCGGATCGTGTTTTCCAGTCCGTGAGAAATCTGTACCTTGCCGTGTTCCAGATACCTTCTCAGCTTATCGTCATGATTGCCCGGAACACAGAATGCCGTACCCGCGCCGACCATCCGCGTCACCAGCCGGAGCACGTCCGCGTTCTTCGGTCCCCGGTCGCAGAGATCCCCCACAAATACCGCCCTTCTCCCGCAGGCATGCCGGTAAATCCCGTCTTCCCCCGGTTCATAGCCAAGCTTGTCAAGAAGCTCTGTCAGTTCATCAAAACATCCGTGTACATCTCCAATGATATCAAAGGGTCCATGCTCTTCTTTTTTATCACTCCAAAGCTTTGTATAGACGATCTCGGCATTCTCAATCTCTTCTTCACTGTCCAGCACATAGACAAAACGGAAGCCCTCCTTTTTGAACTTCCGCATACCGGATCTGAGAGCCATAAGCTGGGATTTCAGCACCGCTTCCGGAAGCCTGCGGTCCTTCCGCGCCAGATTCCGTTCCCGGATCACGCTCTCCGGCAGGTGAAAGACGATCGCAGCCGTATGTACATTTTGCGCTTTTGCCAGCTCTAACATTCTTTTGCGGTCATTTCTCTGCAGATTGGTGGCGTCAATGACCGTTGTCCTCCTGTGAGCCAGCCGCTTCTCCGCCGCATGATACAAAAGTTCAAAGGCATCCTTCGTTACACTCTGCTCATTTTCATCATCGCATACCATACCCCGAAACGCATCGGATGACAGAACCTGCGTAGGCAGAAAATGTTTTCCTGCAAACGTCGTTTTTCCGGCCGCGCCCGGGCCCACCAGCAGGATGAGTGAGAATTCGGGCAGTTCTATCTGCATTTTGTAAACACCCCCATTTGAGTTGGAAATCCATAGCGCTCATCCATTTCCCCGATCCCCTTGACCTCCGCTTCATAGCCATACTGCCCGCAGATTTTTTCGATCCAGGCCGTAAATTCTTCCCTCGTCCATTCGAAGCGGTGATCCTCATGACGGAGCATCCCCCCGCCCGCACAGTGATAGCGTGCATTGTACTCCCGATTCGGTGTCGTGACAATAATTGTCGGATGAGCCGCCTTTTGAAACAGAACCTTTTCGAATATGGGCAGCTTTTCGGGCATGATGTGTTCCATGACCTCCACCGCGCAGGCCGCGTCAAATCCGCAGATACGGCTGTCCTGATACAGCAGGGAGCCCTGGAACAGCTCCGGAAGCCTTCTCGCCTGTCCGGTATACTCTTTTTCTTCCCCGGAATATCTTCTGCCCTGCCCGGGATATCCTTTCACCTGTCTGGAATATTCTCTGCCCGAAATTCTTTTCCGCGCTTTTTCCAGTGCCTCCACTGACACATCCATCCCACACAGCTTTCCAATCTCCCGGACCGGAAGAAGAAGTTCCAAAAGCTTTCCCTCCCCGCAGCCCAGATCAATGACAGAAGAAGCGCCGCAGCGGATCACTTCCCGCCGCACTGCTTCCAGACGGAGCTGATCTAACGGCGCAAACTGCTCCTTTGGCCCCCATGCCCCCTCTTCCTCACCAACGTATCTACACTTTCTCTGGAATTGCTCTGTCGGCTCCCACTTGCCTTCTTCTTTACACTCCCGTCCGCTTCCTGCCTCTCCTTCGGATTCTCCCCCGCCTTCTCCCCGGAGTCTGTGTACCGCAATGTCCGCATAGCTCCGTGTCTTTGCAAAATATCTGCGCACGATCCACTCTCTCGCCGGATGTGTTTCCAGCCAGCCCTTTCCATGGATCAGGAGCTTATCAATCTCAGATTCCGTAACAAAATAATGCTTCTGCCGGTCAAAAACAGGGATCAGCACATAGAGATGACGCAGAAGGTCTGCCAGACGCACACGGCCTCTCAGCGTCAGATTGACATAGGGGCTTTCGCCCCACTCCGGGAAATGCTCATCAATCGGGAAGCACTCATAGGACAGGCGATATCCAAGCGGTTCAAATCTTTCCTTTAGAAGTTCCTTTTTCTCCCCCACGGGGAACATATACACACAGGCTGAAAGCTCCAGCCGGCTGTCCGCCAGCTCCTGCTTTTTTTCACAGCGCCCGCTCATGGCCGTACCGAATACCCGGGAAATGGCGCTGCTTAAAAACGAAGATGCCGCATAGGGACGATCATTGACATAATCCGAGAGCTTCCTGTATCTGGCTCCCGGCTTTCCCCTTGCAATATCCAGCGGATCCAGATCAAGCAGCAACGCCGCCGTAGTCCTCTCATCCAATCGCTCCGGATAGCATACATACGCCTTTCCCATAGGAAGGGAAAATTCGTGCAGCCTGGATGGATTTTTATGCAGGAGCCAGCTCAGATCCCGGGCGGAATGCCCTGCGTCTCCATCCGGGATCCTGTATGTAATTGTGAGAAGCATATTCCACACACTCCCTTTCCATTTTCCACATGCATATAACGATTCGAAATGGCAGCGGACAAGTCCGCAATCTGTCGCTCTGAACATCGATGTCTTTTTACATCTGTTTTAATCTGCGGCCAAAAAGTATTTTTTCTGTTTTAAGATCACAGGATTGACTTCTGCCGATTCCTGATCAGCCATCACGATGAATCCTTCACTATGCAGCTGAGAGCAGACATGATCGTCAAATTCCCTTATCACTCTGCCCCAATTGTAATTCTCCGAGGAAATCCGAAAGTACAGCGTCCGGTTTCCCGGCTCCGTACGGTACTTGCCGCCAAACCGCACTCTTAGAAACTCCTCATTCAGATCCAGAGTCACCTGCCTGCAATATCCGTTGATGTCCATGGTTTCATCCGCATGTCCGCCATGGTCCTTCCACCCTGCAATGATATCCACGATTTTGTCTGCGAATTGACGGGTAATGAACGGATACGGACGCTCTTCCATCCTGTGATAAATCTGGTTCTTTAACTCTTCTCCGTTTGTTTCCTCCGCAAACTGCAGCCCCCACATCCGGACAAATGCTTCGATGTCTTTCCTTGTCTGTCTGCGTCTTGTACGCTCATAAAGCCATTCCGCGGCAAAAAGCGTCTCTTCCACATCCTCCGGATTCCCGTAAATATGCTGTACCACCGGAAAAATGCTGCCGTCACGCCGAACCATCCATGCCGTAGTACCCAGATACGTTCGATTATCCATCCATATCCTCCTCACAATCACATTGATAATGCCTGCTGCCGTCTGCCTTCACTAAGATATCCCGGATCGCCTCATTGCGATCCAACCGAAATTCTGCCTTTATCTTTCGGAGCATCCCCTCATAACAGAGGCAGGGATTCAGAAAGATGAGCGCCCGTTGCCTCCGGATTTCCACTCTGCCACGCGGAAAATAATGAAAGCGTCACTCCCTCTTGTAATGATCAGTTTATTACTTCGCAAGTGATACACACCCATTTTCCATGTTGTATTTCCGCATTATGTACGAAATTTTTATATCATTTATTGATTTATTTTCATTTAATATTTCCAAAACTTTTTCATCAATTAACGGGTGTATTTCATCTACAAGCATACATGCACAGATTTCTTTAAACTTATTTTTCAGCAGATTATGATATCCTCTTTTCTTAGTATTTTTTTCATTCAGAGTAAAATTCTTTTCAATAAGCAAATCGTACAGATAATTTGCATAAAAAAAGAGTTCCGCTATGATACCAACCTTTTTATTTCTGTATTTTAACTCAAATGCATAGAGCTTATCCCCAGCCCACGTCCATAAATCTACCGCTGCACTTCCTTTTGCAAATACTTCATTTTCTCTTTTTACCGTATTTGAAAACAGCCCTACCGGAAGCTGACGGAAAATTTCATTTCCTTCTGAATTTTCATTTTCAATCACATCGTGAAGGATACTTTCTTTTCCCGCCAACATTCTTTCCACCCAATTTTCGGAAATTTTATCATTATTTGACTCTTTGTTATCCTGCAGTGGCACATTATTGACAAAGCTTTCTCCATTCTCTTTCAGCCAATCGCAAAACCCATCTTCTGCGAATATTATTGTTTCTAAATCCTCAGACAATGAAAACCACTCATACTGTTCCCGAAACCGAAGCGCCCTATATAAAAATCTATTAAAATGTCCGTTACCCTCAAATTCTCCTTTCAGATCTTCCAGATTTAATGGAACAGCAAAACCCAATTTGATATCTTTTTCTAAATAACGTTTTAAAATTACTGCCCATCCTTCAAAAGCAGCAGAATCCTCTTGCATATTATTGTTTTTCTCTCCTCTTCCAATCGCATCTTCCTTTAAAAGAATTTCAATTTTTCCGTCTTTTTCAAAAAATTTGATATTTGAAGATAATTGAATATGTTCAGAAGACAATGGATACAAGTTTTTATGTTTCTTCCTTAATTCATTTTCTATCATATCATTCATGCCAATTTCTACTCCTTCCTTTTTTCCTTTTGCTTTTCCGTCGTACTCTTTCATTTTCATCCTCCTTAAATTTTAGATTTTTATCTCCACTAAAATACTACCTATCCCGCCATTTTCCTTCACAGACCTTATAAAACTGCCGGAACATCCGGTACAGTTCTTCTTTTTTCGCAATACATTGAAGCCATTCCCTGGGGATTCCCGCCTCTCTTTCCGCCGGGCTATCTTCCTCCCAGGTTCCTTCCCAAATCTCCGCCGTACCGCCCTTTGCAGCCCGCTCTCCTGACGCACAGTAATAGATTCCCGCCAGCCCGCCTGCAATTGCCGCTATGGTATCAGTATCCCCGCCCAGATTCACGGCCTTCAGCACGATCTCCCTGTATGATTCCCCGCCAAAAAAAGCCCATAGAGCCGCTTCCAGTGTATCTACGACATACCCTGTGCTTCGGATTTCATTTTCTGCCAGTCCCAAAATCCGTTTACTGAGAATTCTGTCAAAATGCTCCCGCTCCGCCGCGCAGGTTTCCGAGCAGTATTTTTTTATA
Organism: Schaedlerella sp.; assembly: GCF_056796775.1. Lineage (NCBI taxonomy): Bacteria > Bacillati > Bacillota > Clostridia > Lachnospirales > Lachnospiraceae > Schaedlerella > Schaedlerella sp. The sequence goes on along the minus strand of NZ_JBQIKP010000010.1, from coordinate 40,035 downwards.
AACCCGATCGTACCTTCCAGCGCTTCTTCTTTCGAGTCTCCCTCCGCCAGACGAATCGCAAATTTCACATAAAAGATACATGCGAATATGGAACGTCTGTGTCGATGAGTCAGCGAAGAAACCTCCTCCACCAGAGAAATCAATTGCGGCCCTTCCATCCGCAGCCCGTAAAACGCAAGCGGAAGCACCCGCATCAGGGAACCGTTCCCATTATCCAGATCGGAATTCCCGCCGCATCTGACGGGCGATTCGCCTCCGCACATTTTTTCAATGGCCTCCCGCGTGGAAATACCGATATCAAATACCTCTCCATACGGGGTAAATGCCCCGTTTTTGTAAAAATCCACAAAATTGTCTGCTGCCTTTTGTATGGAATATCCCTGATTGATTGCATTGATCAGGCAGAGCATCAGGGATGTATCATCAGACCAGGTTCCGGCCGGCTGGTGATATGTTCCGTATGCGCGCATCTCCCGAACCGGATCCTCCTTCCTTTTGCGTCTGTCTGAGAATTCCACCGGAACTCCCAGCGCATCTCCCACACAGAATCCGAATAACCCCTGATATAACCGAAGCTCCCTGATACTCCCTGCATGGATAAAATGCTCCTCCGGCTCCGAGCCGCCAAAACCCGCACTACCTGCGCATTCCTTATACATCTGATCTCCTCCGCAGTCTTATAATTTCCCTCCTGTTCAGACCATTTACGCCCGTTACCGTATTCTTCCACCGGGTCATGGACGCTTTCATACATACCGCGATTACAGTCACTTTCACAGACTCCTTCATAGCAATTACAGTTACACCCGCTTTCACAGACTCCTTCATACATACCGTGATCACAGTCGCTTTATTTATAAACGCAGCTTTCACTCACATCAAAAAATTCATCCAGGCATTGATTCTGCAGATGCATATATTTTTGTAAAAAGCAATGAAGAGTCTCCGGTTTTCTTCCTTCCCTGACGGCTGCCCGGCCTTCTGATCCGAAAAGCATCTCTTCATCCTGCATATGCTCCGTACCCCACTGAAATGCCCTGTGCTTTTCCCCGAGCGTATGCCGATAGCTGTGATCGATCAGATATGCGCTCTGTATAGGTGTAAACCGATGTCCGATTTCCCGGCAATGTCTGGCCACATCCTCTGAATTTATAAACGCATAGATAAACGACATATCGCAATCCGCTCCCCTGCAGGGCCGGCGGACTTTGTCCGCCAAAGTATGTACGCCCATCTTCAAAGCACCTCCCTGAATATTCCCGGATTTTTCATCAACGCCCGGTTCTTATTATAATCCCGTCTCACCTGTGCCCTTATTTTGGAAATCTGCTGTCTGTATCTTTTTACCGTTTCAGAGCTCTCCGCACAGACATAGAATAAATGGCTTCCCTCCGCCATCTTCTCCGGCAGATGCCTGACTGCCTCAGAGCTTCCTTCCATGTCTTCCACCAGTCTGCACATATAGTAATGCTTTTCTTCGGCCACCCTGTAGCGAGTACCCAGACAGTAAATCCCCGCCATGTGAAAAAATAGTTCTTCATCCTCCGTAAGCAGCCTTTCCTTATACTGGTCAAATGTTTCTTCCATATATACAGGCTTTCGCTCATCTTCCCCGTTCAGCCATCTCTCGAGATCTCTCCACTTCTCCTCTGCCGCCTGCCTGCGTTCGGAAAGCCGCTGCCTCATTTCCGGCTGGTCTTTGTACTTTTCCAGCTTCCGTCCAAGAATGGTGATCTGATTCTCCAGCCGTCTTTCACTCTCCTCCATTTTTTCTACGATCCGGCTTCCATGTTTCTGCTGGAAATACGCAAGCGCCTCATCTCTGCTGTAAAATATTTCTGTTATGACCTCTTTTTTTACTGCGACACATAAATAGTTCATGATCGGCATTCCTCCATTTGTATAGTGGATACTTCCTGCATCTTTCGTATAGCACTATAACATACCGGATTGCCACAAAGCGACAATAGTGTGTCACCCATATTTCCCCCTGCGGTGCTGTACTAGATATCGACTCCAACATCCGCTCATTCATTGGATCTTCGGATCAGCTTTCCCCCCTTCTTTTTCACGTCAAAATCCTCCCGGAGCCCATAATCCTCTTCCATTACAAAACAATGGTCATTGTTGTCATATCCAACCTCATGCCCGATCCGCCTCAGGGTCTTAAAATCCCTCTGGCGGGTACGCTCTGAGGATTCGGGAAATAATTCATAATAGGAATCCTTCGCGGTAAAATACTCTTTTGCCTCGCCGTCCTCATTCTCAAGTTCCTTCTCCCAGTCTGCAATGTCCTCATTCTCCAGTTCGGTCATCAATGTTCCCAGGCGGTACAGGCGTTTTAAAGACTGCCTCCGTTTTCCGGCCGCGTGTTCATGAAACTGAGGCGTGTCTTTTTTCACATATCCCCGTTCTTTTTTAGAATATACCACATCCATCAGCCCGGCCTCCCGCAGATCTACAATGTCCCGCTGGATCATCCGCTTGTTGATGGGAAGCCTGGATGTGATCTCAGCAAATTCCGTCACTTCGCAGTGCAGGAAAATCTCATATAATAAAAGCTGCCGTTCGATTTTTGACAGCTCAATAAACTTCCCCATTCGATTCCTCCTCCCTTTTTCAGTTCCTTCCATTTTAGAGTTTATAGCTCTATTTGTCAACTGTCCCATGCCTTTACTTTATACTGAATATATTCTAGGCCCGGATGCTGTGCCACATGGTACACAGCTCCATAAATAGTTCCTAATCTACACTGTGGCAGTTCCTTACAGCCGAACCGAGGTGTGACTAACATGAAGTATAATGAACGGATACGCGAGCTCAGGGAGGATAAGTCCCTGACTCAGCAAAGGATTGCAGACCTGCTCCATATCGGGCAGAGAACCTACGCAGATTATGAAAGCGGCAAGACAAGGATTCCCGTTGACAGCCTTCTGATTCTTGCCAGATTCTACAATGTCTCTATGGATTATATTGCCGGCGCCAGTAACCAGAAAAAACCGTATCCGGCAGATTGACCTCACATTCCCTGACACGCAGCCGCCGCCCGCTTAGAGCGGTATTCAGCTTATGGTAAGATTATTTTTGCATAGTTCCTTATCCTGATGAGGCAGGATTTTCCGCTTTTTCCGCCACATAAGCATCTAATCGGCTGATGGCCCCTCTCAGTTCTTTCTGCAAGGCTTCCAGGTAATATCCGGCGCTGTTCGCGATCCATTTTTCTTCCTGCTCATTCCCATAAGAAGCTTCCAGCCTCTTTAATATGTACAGCAAAGATTTTTGATTGTATTCTACTTCCAATAAATCTCTCATGATCGAATACAGCTCCTGCATCTTTTTTCCTTTCTATGCACACCAGCGTAATTCATTCTTTCACCAATATATCATACTGCTCCGCAGATAAACGACAATGACATGGCGATGCAGATATATACTTTTCGGAATACTTTTTTCAAATATTATAAATTACCCGCCACACTGTTGTCATCCACGGTACCTTGCCTGTGTTATAATTTTTGAAATATACTCCCATCGGACTCAATACAAGGAGAAAATGATCATGAAAAAAATCTTAGATGATGTAAGACGGGACGCGATCAAGAAATTAAAGGCGGCGAATACGGAGGATCTCCATTTATTGACTGACACAGCCGTCTACATATATTCACTTGTGAAAACAAGGGATTTATATGGACTTTCCGCCATGGAACAGGCTGTGAAGGATTCCCCGTCAGAATTTTTCAGATCCGTCTGCACATTTATTTCGGATCCATATGATTTAGACGATGCCATCGAACTTGTCACGAATGAATATTGGAGCCGTGATCTCCAGGGTGTCCAGGCTATGACCGCATATATCTATATTCGGACAGCTCTTTACATTTCTGACCCTGAGCACCTGCTTTCGGCTGGATTTAGATATCTCCTTCAGTCCCTGCTTCCTCCGGGCAGCCTTCGCCGGGAATTTGAGGAACTGACAGAAAGGACATATCAGGAAATGGAATCCCGCCATGAGAAAGAAATATCAGAAAGCTTTTCCCATATCATCTGGCCGTTATTCCAGGATGAGGAAATGTTGGAGAACATCCACGCTCTGGAATCGGTGCTTGGCAGACTGCCGGACCGGGATGTACAGAGACTCCTCCGGGATATGGATATGAACACCGTTTCCGCCTGTATCTGTGCTCTCGGCGAAGATGTACGGGACAGGGTGATACGAAACCTGAGCAGACGCAGCGGTACAACAGCCAAAGAAACTGCCGTACAATTGCATCCCATAAGCAAAAAGACCGCATCCCAGAGCATTTCCAACATGTTACTCGTTCTCGGACGGCTGGAGGCCTCCGGGGAAATCAGAATACTTTGACAACTCAAGGAGGAAGGTAAAATGACTTTAGAAGAAAAGGTTTTGGAAGGACTGGATAAAGGCTGGAAGTTAGAATACTTAAAAGAAAAAATCTCAGAGGGAATTACAGAAGAGAGAGTACGAGACGGTATATTAAATGATGTAAGGCAGGATGCCTTTAAAAAATTAAAGTCTGCCTGCGATGCGGATGCCAGCTTTCTCATCGATGCGGCATTGTATATCTTAGCGCTTGCACAGACGGCGAGGAGGCATGGGCTTCTGTGTCTGGATATTCTGATAGAGGATTTGCCTGAACCTCTGCGGATTCCCATCCAGATGGTGGCAGACTGCTATCCATATGGGGAAATCGTTGAAATAGCGACAAACGACTATTGGAGCAGGGGTCCGCAGGGAATACAGGCGATGGTCTCCTATATTTATATTTGCGGAGCACTTTATATCAGAAAGGGATATTCGCCAGATGCTTTAAAGGATGCGCTGGAAACCCTGTTTCCTTTAAACTGGCGGCAGGAATACCGGGAAAGATGTGAAAAAATGGAGCTTACGAAAATCCTTCCGAAATATGAATCAATCTGACCAAATACACGGTAGGAAAAAATATACTGCACGCCAGATAAATGGGCCGTGAGTATCATATATAGGAGGAACGCAAAATGTCCACAAATGTAAAAATCTATCAGGGCAGCCAGATTGGCGGATGTGTAACGGTCATAACATATACCCCGGAGATATCCGATAATCCTGCTCTGCGCGAACCGGAAACACAGGCTCCGCCAAAGCGCATGCAGGCCCCCCGGGCAATCCGCCTCATGATCGATTACGGTCAGTCCCTTCCCGGCTCGGATATCACGGAAGATTTCAAATACGACTGGGAACATGAACCCGTAGACGGCGTTTTCTTTACCCACTACCATGGGGATCATATCGGCCGTTTCGCAGAAATCCCTTCTGGTATAAAGCTGTATATGGGAGCCGTAACACGCAAGGTTCTGATCAATATCTATACATATTTGGAAAAATCCCGGGATTCCGACACAAAAAACAGGGCAAAAAAAGCGCTGTCCATCCTCCGTGATAACGACCGGATTGTTGAAGTTACAATGAAGCACCCCATCGTACTCCCTCTCCCCGGTGAAAACGGAAGGACCGATGCACAAAGCGCAGTCACGGTCACAGGGTACACCATCGACCATTCCGCCTATGACGCCTTTATGTACCGGGTCGAGACACCGGAGCAGACCATTCTGCACACCGGAGATTTCCGGGGGCATGGTTACCGCGGGGAAAAGATCATCCCTATGATCAATACATATGTCCGCCGGTCAGGAAACAAGGATGTAGATATCCTCATCACGGAGGGTACTATGATGAACCGCGGTTCGGAAAAAATCATCACAGAAGCTGATCTGCAGAAAGAAGCGGCAGAATATTTCAAAGACCATAAGTATGTGTTCCTGATCTGCTCTTCTACAAACCTGGATTCCCTTGCTTCCTTTTATGCTGCCGCGCAAAATACAAAGCCCTATGGAATGCGGATGTACACTTACAGTGAATATGTCATCCGGCAGCTAAATACATTTACCGAAGCGGCCGGAAAATATACTGGCCTCTATCGATTTGAATACGTTTACCCGCTGGATCTGGAAAAAAGTCTCTCTCATAAGAAATGGGATACGTGCAGAAAGCAGAAAGAACTTATGAGAGAATATGGATTTCTGGCAGTCATCAAGCCGGAGGATTTCTGTGAGAAGTATATTGACGAGTTCCTCGATCTAAAGCCTGCCATCATCTATTCCCTATGGGACGGCTATCTGGATCCCCGGCACAAAGCTTACAAGGCGGGCTGGGATTCCTTCCTGAAACGGCAGAAGGCAAAAGGCATAGAGGTCAAACATCTTCATACCAGCGGCCATGCCGATGCGGAAATGATTGCCAGAATGATCGAAGCCGTAGATCCAAAAGAGGCCATTTATCCCATACATACGGAAAATGCGGCTGGCTTTTATGATCTTTCCATCAGTGATGCATTAAAAAAGAAAATACGGACTTGTCCCGATTGAGCAAATACGTTTTCCAATGTCTCTGAACAGCTTTGTGGAGAATGCACTTCGGAATTCTGTTGTTATTTCATAGCCGGAGGCCGAGAAAAAAATCCCCTGACTTCGCATATAAAGCAATCAGGGGATCGTGCCGTCTGTTTATCTGTCTCTGATGGTTTGTGTTTATTCTACTTTTTCAAAAGCCGGAATAGAAATCACCTTTCCGCCAGACGTTCGATCAGTTTTTTGATCACGTCCATATACAGATCCATAATTCGTCCCATATATAAAATAGCTGCTGAATTTTTATAGTGGTGGGCAGCATCATCAGGTCGTTCCGCATATATTCTTTTAAGCTTTTCCTCGACAATGCGCGTCATGTTATACTGTGCGGCAGATTTATCCGCGCTCAGTATATATTTACAGCTCCTCCGGATCCAGTTCTCCGTCGTTGATCAGCTGTGCTGCCGGGCCTCCCCTGTTGATTTAGAGCATCCAACCGTACAGGTGGAAAGAATTTAAAAAGTATACCGGTATGACCCCTACGGAATACATGAAACTATAATATGGTTTCTAATATCTTCTGCAACTATTTCTAGTTGCTATTTTACTTTATACCAAGTATAATAGAGATAAAGAGGAGGATAATCTATGGGAAGAAAAGAAAAGCTAATACAGCGGCTCAAGTCAAAACCGAAAGATTTTACTTTTGATGATGCGGAATCTCTGCTGAATTGTCTCGATTATATCCGCTCTAATAAAGGAAAAACGAGTGGTTCCCGTGTAATTTTTTCCAATGAAAAACATGGAGATATCTTACTCCATAAACCGCATCCGCAAAAAGAATTGAAAGCTTACCAGATAAAACAATTATTAGAAATTTTGGAACAGGAGGGTCTCATATGAATAATACATTTGAATATAGAGGTTATATTGGAACTATTGAGTTTTCGGAAGAAGATGCTCTTTTTTTCGGGAAAGTCATGGGGATCCGTTCCCTGATTTCCTATGAAGGCAAAAATGCCAACGAGCTTATTTCTGATTTTCACAGTGCAGTTGATGATTATCTCTCGGTCTGTGAGGCGGAAGGCAGGGAGCCAGAGAAAGCCTATAAAGGCAGCTTCAATATCCGAATCTCCCCGGAACTCCATAAGCAGCTGGTCGTTTGCGCCACTTCCCGCCAAATGTCTCTGAACAGCTTTGTGGAGAATGCACTTCGGAAATCCGTTGTTATTTCATAGTCAGTGTACTGCTGAAAGGAACAGACAAGTACCCCTGTGACCGCATCTGACAGCAGTCCAGGGGCATCCGCCTTTTGTTTATTCTACTTTTTCAAAAGCCGGAATAGAAATCACCTTTCCGTCCCGCATTGCCGACTCATGGGCGCAGATCCCGGTGCCGGTCCAGTAGGCTCCCATGATATCGTCCATGATCGGTGTTCTTTCTTCCAGGATGGAGCGGACGAACTCATGGACCAGATGGGGATGGGAACCGCCGTGGCCGCCCCCCTGGGTAAATGACAGATGCGTGTTTTCATTATTGTAGACCGTATTCTGAGTGAACATCGCGATCTCCTTCGGCAGAAGGTGGGCATAGTCCGGAATCTGGATCCGCTCCTCTCTGATCTCGCCGCCCCGGCTGGATTCCTCGTTTTCATCGGTCAGGATATCCACCTTCTCCAGAGCGCCTGTCCTGGTGTAGAGAACCGGGTCCTCATCTGCCAGCTGCTGCCACTCAAAGCTCTTATTCTCCCCGTAGATCCGGAAACATTCGGAATAACTCCGGGCCACGCCGTAGAGGAAGCGTTCCATTTCGATCGTCACATCGCTGTCCTTCAGCGAGATAAATGCCGCTTCAAACGCATACGGACATCCGTACTGCTCTTCCAGTTCTTTTCTGACTTTGCCTGAGCCCCTTGCGTATACCCGGTCCGGCAGATGTCCCGCCAGCATCAGGCAGGGCGCAACCGCATGGGTGGGATGCATGAGCGGCGGAAAGCCCTTCCAGTATTCCGGCCAGCCCTCCATATCCTGATAATGGGCGCAGGTCATATACTGGAGCCTTCCAAGCTCCCCTTTCTCATAGAGCTCCTTCATATAAAGAAATTCTCTCTGAAAGATCGTGGTTTCCATAAACATATAATTTTTTCCGGACTGCTTCCGGGCATGGATCACATCATTCAGCTCCTGGATGCTCATTCCCATGGGAATGGTGCAGCCGCAGTGCTTGCCCGCATTCAATACACGGACAGAAAAAGGAGCGTGGGTCGCCGGCGGCGTCACCAGATGCACCGCGTCGATCTCGGGATTGTCCAGCGCCTCCTGCAGATCCGTATGGCACCGTTCCTCCGGGATGCTGTAGCGTTCCCTTGCGATGCGCAGCAGTTTTTCATTCTGGTCCACCAGATATACCTTGTCCACATCCGGATGTTTGCAGTAAATCGCGGCAAACTCCAGACCGAAGCTCAGTCCTACCAGGGCTACATTCAATTTTTTCATACGTTGATTCCTCCATTTTAAAATTGGTGTAACTGTTCAGAACAATTACAAAAATTGTAGAGCATACCATGCCAAACAGGAATAAAAAAAATTTATAGGATTTGCGCCTTTTATCAGAAAAAGATTCCGCAGTCTCGTCGAAAATGAACATATTTTATATAAATCCGGAAGAACAGTTAAAAATAGTAGAAGTGGGGGCAGTAAAAAAATACCGCACCTATTTTTTTGGTATTTTCCAGAAAACTGAAAAAATATCTTTATTCTAATCAAACCCCCGGTGTGGTTTAATACAGATATAAGAAACAGCCGGCAAAACTTAAAGAAAAATGAAAGGGACGGATACAACATATGAAAAAGAAACAAATGACCGCTATCTTATTGGCCGCGTCTATGGTACTCGGAGCAACTGCCTGCGGAGGTTCCGGTGGTACGAAGAACACAAACGAAAACACGGAGCAGGATCAAGCTCAGGAGCAGCAGAAATCCGGTTCCGACGCCACAGAGCTCACTCTTCTCATGGGAAACGACTGGGTAGATGAATCCACTGAGCTCGGTGCGGAATTTACGAAGGTGATCCGGCAGTATGAGGAAGCTCATCCGGAAATCAAGATCACCCTGCAGGGCGCTTCGCAACAGGATATCAAGGAATCCTTCCAGACTGCGGCGCTGGCCGGAGGCGGTGCGGATATCGTAACCATGGATAATTCCGGGCACGCCATCGACCTGGCTGCAATGGGACTGCTCTATCCATTAAGCGAGCTGACCTCCGCCGAGGAATTGATCAGCCAATATCAGGAAGGGCCTTTAAATTCCGGAAAATTCCAGGGTGAATATCATTCGGTTCCCTGGTACATGGACTGCTGCGGATTTTATTATAATGCGGAACGCTTAAAAGAGCTGGATCTGGAGGTTCCCGGCACCTGGGAAGAGCTGGCCGATACATTGAAGGTGGTAAAGGATGCCGGTTACGGCGGGATCATTACTTATCAAAGCGCCTATGCATTTTATTCCTTCTTTTATCAGAACGAATGTCCGGTCATTGACACCAACGGCGAGGTTCCGGAGGTTGTGATAGACAATGAAGCCGGAAAAGAGGCATGGGATTTTATCTGCGATATCATCGAAAACGGCGGGCTTGTAGAATCCTTCAAGGAAGCTACAACCTGGGATAAAGTATATGAGAGCTTTGCCAACGGAGAGGCAACCTTCCTTCTGGGCGGCGACTGGTGTGCTCCTGGAATCGACAAGATCAATCCGGATCTGGATTACGGCATCACCACTATGGTGGAAGGCAAAACACAGGCAACCGTACTGGGCGGATGGACCTGGAATATCAATACCAATTGCAAAAATCCGGAGGCTGCTTACGACCTGATCAGCTACCTGAATTCCGAATCCGGGGATTCCATCCTGGCTGTAGAAGGAAAGATTTCCGCGCGAAAAGATTTCGACTATGCAAAGGCACTGGAAGGAAAAGAACGTCTCCAGGTATTTACAGATGAATTTCCATATACCTGCGCCCGTCCTGCTGTCATCAATGAAAAAGTGATCGATGAGCTAATCACAAACGCGATCCTGGAAGTAGACTATGGAAAAGCAAGCGCGGATGAAGCGCTGGCTTCCCTGACGGCAAAGCTGCAGGAAAATATTCAGACCAATTACCAGTAGTCTGATCGATCAGAAAATGAATACGGCAGGCTCCGCCTAAACGGTGAATCTGTCTGCGGTCTGTATATCCACCCGCTCAATCATCACATGGATTGAATGGGTGGATATAAATACCTTTACAGGAGAGGAATCTATGAATAAAAAAAGGATTAAAAAAAGTCTGGATCTGAAAAAGAACTGGCCCGGATATGTGCTGCTCGCGCCGGCGGTGATCGCCGTATTTACGCTTTCCATCTATCCGTTGTTCCGCGGGATCTATCTCAGCTTTGTCCATTATAACCTGGTCAGGCCAAACGACGCCATTTTCAATACCTTTGCCGGACTTGACAATTATAAAAATATTTTTTCCAACAAAATTTTTCTGCAGTCCATCGGAAATACTGTAAAATGGACCATCGTAAATCTGGTCATCCAGCTGTTGGCCGCCATGCTGCTGGCGCTGGCGCTGAATCAGAAGCTCAAAGGACGTTCCCTGTACCGAACCCTGATCCTGGTTCCCTGGGCCGTTCCCCATGCTATTGCAGCGATGACCTTTACTTTTTTATTTAACGCAAACGTGGGGATCATCAATATCCTGGCCGTCAAGCTGGGGATGATCACGGAGTCCGTCTCCTGGCTGGGAAATATGGATTCCGCATTCTGGTGCGTGATCCTGGTCGCGATCTGGAAGGGGATCCCGTTTCAGATGATCTTTATCCTGGCCGCACTGCAGGGGATCTCCAATGACATCTATGAGAGCGCCGAGATCGACGGAGCCAGCCGCTGGCAGAGCTTCTGGACGATCACGCTTCCCATCATCAAGGAGCCCCTGGCCATTGCCACGATCCTGAATCTCATCGGTATCGTTTCCTGCTTTAATACGATCTGGCTCATGACCGGAGGCGGACCGCTGTACAGTACGGAGATCCTGTATACCTTTGCCTACAGGGAAGCTTTTATCAACCATAATTTCGGCACTGCGGCGGCAACCTCTGTCATTTTGTTCATCGTGATGACAGGGTTTTCCTGGATCTACCTGCGCCTGGTGCGGGAAAAAGAATAGAAAGGGGTGGACGATTTGCTGCCAAAAAAACAAGGGGAAAGAGTCCGTCTTTCCATTTCCTATATTTTTATATGGATCATGGTTTTCCTTGCGGTCATGCCGTTTATCTATGTCGTACTGACCGCGCTGAAAAGCTCGGAACAGATTTATGATCCTGATCAGATCATTCCCACCTACATCACTCTGGAAAATTTCCGCCAGGTGCTGTTCCAGTCTAATTTTGTGCGGTATTTTATGAACAGTATCTTTATCACGGTTGTGACTACGGTGATCTGCATGGTCCTGTCCGTGATGGCCGCATACGGCCTGACCAGATATTACATCATCGGGTCGGAAAAACTTAAAATGGCTGTATTGATGACACGGATGTTTCCGGGAATCCTGCTTTGTATTCCATTTTATATCATCATGAAGCAGATGCAGCTCATCGACAGCTATGTGGGGCTGATCATGATGTACTGCTCCTTTACGCTTCCCTTCGCCATCTGGAATACCTGCGCGTTTTTCAATACGATCCCCTGGGAGCTGGAGGAAGCGGCCATGATCGACGGATGCGGCCGGCTGCGTTCCTTTTTCACCGTGATCGTCCATGTAGCGAAGCCGGGATTGTTCGTAACCGCGCTCTTCTGCTTTATGTCCTCCTGGGATGAATACATGTACGCGTCCATTTTCATCAATACCACATTGAAGAAAACGATCCAGGTGGGAATGCAGGACTTTGTCGGACAGTATTCCGTGGACTGGGGGCTGCTGATGTCGGCCGTGGTGATCAGCCTGATCCCACTTCTCCTCTTCTTTGCCCTGGTTCAGAAGAATCTGGTGGACGGTCTGTCCTCCGGAGCCGTGAAAGGATAACACAAATATGAAATAGACTGCCGTCCTGTGATGCGCAGTCTGTTTTCAATTGCTGGGCTTCCCTGAACCTGGCTGCTAATTTCACTGTTTTCACACGCTGATTTGTGTTAAACTATGGATATGTGTAGGAGGAAGTATGAGAACGAAAAAATTGCTGGAATTTCATAAAAAGGGAATACGGACGCAGCTGATCGTATATATCAGCATCTTTGTTGTGCTCCCCCTGTGTCTCGGCCTGATGGTCCTCAATATCTATCTGCAGAAGGTCATGAGTGACAGCAAGGTCCGCTTTGACAGCTCCTCATTGCTCCAGATCAAGAATAACGCGGATCAGATCATTGAGGTGATGAATTATTCCACCAGCATGATGATGGTCAACCGGGACGTTCTGGAAAGCCTCCGGCTGCTGGGCGAGTGCTCGGACAGCTATGAGCTTTACCGCGCAAGATCCGGCCTGTCGGGACGGATTGCGGATCTGGAGAGCTCCGTCTTAAATGCAGTGGACGGCAAGATCGCCATTTTGACCTCGGACGGCTATCTGATCAGCTCCTATCATTTAAGCAAGACCACTCTGGATTATGAGAAGGAATCCTGGTATGACACCATTCTGGAGAACGGGCGGAAGATCACGTTTCAGCCGGAACTGATCCGTGTTTTCCGGGCCATGTCCAATTATACGATCAAGGACCACCAGCACCTGTACATCGGAAGGAGTATCCAGGATTATTCCGGACGGTCCCTGGGGATCATCATGGTCCAGCTGTCCGCCTCCAAGATCTGGGGCAACTATACAGAAGCGCTGGCAAGCTCCGGCCAGGAAGCTTTTTATATCCTGGATAATGAATTTCACCGGCTGATTGATTATAATGGGAGGGATGCCAGCTTTTTGAACCGCCTGTCCCAAAAAGCCGCCGGCTGGAAGCTGGATCAGAAGCATGTGCTGAGGGGCATCATGGGCGGCACGGATTACTATATGGCTGTCCCACTGGAGCATTCCGGAAATATCCTGGTCTATTCCATCCCCGCCTCTAACTACAGGGAGGAACTTTCCGGGATCGCCTTCGGGATACTGGTTTTGATCGTACTGCTGGTTTTTCTGACGATCCTGACCATGTTCTATTTTTCCGGAAAATTATCCCGCCCGCTGATCCGTATGGTAGACCTGCTGGAACAGTCGGACAGCGGGATCTTAAGGCTCCGGGACGAGGAGGTTTCCTTTGGGGAAATGAATAAGCTGATCGCCAGCTATAACAAGGCCGGGGAGCGAATCGAAGAACTGATCCGGCGGGTCAAGCTGGAAAGCGAGCTGAAGGAAAAGGCGCATTATGAAATGCTGATGTCCCAGATCTCTCCGCATTTTATCTTCAATACGGTGCATTCCATTCAGATCATGGCGCAGAAGGAGCAGGACAGCCGGACCGAGCGGGCGCTGGAATCCCTGGGCGCCATCCTCCAGGCCGTCTATCAGAGCAAAAACGGCATGACTACTGTCGGCCAGGAGGCCATTCTTCTGCAGGCCTATGTGGATATCATGCAGATGCGGTTCGGGGATTCCTTCTATTTTTATAACACCATCCCCACCGAATTGTATTTGTATGAGATTCCGGCGTTTACCATGCAGCCCATCGTTGAAAATGCCATCCTCCATGGCGTTAAGGATATGAAGGCCGGACAGATCATCGTGTCTGCGGTGGAATATCCGGACAATTTTGTAATTTCTGTATTTGACAATGGAGAATCGGCAGATAAAGAAAAAATGAATCAGCTTTTGAAAGAGCCAAATAAGAATAAAAGTGCTTTTACAGGGATTGGGCTGTATAATGTAAATTCAAGGCTGAAAATGCTTTACGGCGAATCCTACGGACTGATCTTTAATGAAAAGTCCATGACTGGTTTTGAGATCTGGATCCGCATACCGAAAGGAAGGTCACATGTATAGTGTATTGATCATTGAAGATGAAATACTGTCCAGAATCGGCCTGCGCCAGCTGATCCCCTGGGAAAAATATGGCTTCGCCCTTCTACCCGACGCGGCGGATGGGGAAGAGGCGCTGAACAGGATCCGGGAGCACCGTCCGGATATCATCCTCCTGGACCTGAACATTCCTAAGATCGACGGGCTCCGGATCCTGCGGCATCTGAAAGACGAGAATACGGACTGCAGGGTCATCGTGATCAGCTGCAACGAGGAATTTGATATGGTAAAAGAGGCCATGAAGCTGGGCGCCTATGATTACCTGCGGAAGCTGAACCTTTCCTCCGAGGAACTGCTGGGGATCCTGAAAAAATGCCGGCAGGAGCTCCGCACAGGCAATGACCGGGATGAGAAGCTGTCCTCCTTTACATTCCATGAGATCCGCTATGATGAGATCCTGAATCCGAATGGAAAGGACCTTTTTCTGAACGTGGGAACTTACAGGACGGCTCTGTGCATCCTGCCTCCGGAAGAGATCCCGGACGTCTCCGCCTGCCGGACAGCCAGAGACGCAGAAAAACCGACTTCCGGAGATCCCGCTTATGCCGCGGCCGAAGCCGCGGAAAAATGGTCTGCGGAGCATTCCTTTTACGCTGCGGCAAACGCTTCAAAAAAATGGTTTGCGGAGCATTACACAGAGTATATGCAGATCATCAAAGGCCACCGGCTCTGCTGCTTCCTTTTTGAGCGGCATTTTTCCAGGGAATTCTTTTTGCAGCTTCATCAGGAATTGACAGACTATCTCCCTGGGAAGGTTTATTTCGGCATCCATGAATCGGTCATGGGAAATACGGAGGCCGTAAACCGCGCGATCGTATTGGCGGAGCAGATCTTGGTCATCCGTTATTACGATGAGGAACAAAAGCTTTGTTATTTTCCGGAAAAAATCGCACTCAAAGAACACAGTCCAAAAGGGACCCGGTTGCTGCTTGACAGTCTCAAGGAGGCTGTGGAGACATTTTCCGGGAAGGAATCGGAAGCTGTCATCCGCCAGATCCTGTCCACGATCCGGACGGACCCTTATATCCATATCAATGTGCTGCGGCGGATCTTCATGGATATGCTGGGAATCTATTCCATGACCGCACAGAAATTAAACGGGGCGATCGAAGAAATTCGGGTCCGGGGTAATAACTGCCACTATCAGAGGCTGATGATGATGGGCAGCCTGAATCTGATCGAAGGCTGGTTCCTGGAATTTCAGGATATTTTTTACAGACAGTTTTTTGTGGCATACAAATGCAGCCGGTCGGACCTGTTAAAAAGTATCTTCTCCTATATCGACAGCCATCTGACAACCCAGGTCCATCTGTCCGAGGCCGCAAAAGAGACCGGGGTGTCTAATGCGTATTTGAGTACAGTCTTTAAGAAGGAAATGGGGGTGAACTTTATAGAATATGTGAATCAGAGGAAGGTGGCGCTGGCGAAGCAGATGCTGGAGGAGGGGAAGCTGGTGTATGAAGTGTCTGATGTCCTGGGGTTTGAGAATTGCACGTATTTTTCCAAGGTGTTTAAGAAATATGAAGGAATCTCGCCGGATGGATATAAGAGAAAGGAGTAAAATCACGCAGGCCGCAGCCGCGCAGCTGGAAATGATTTACCATCAAATAAAGACTTTACTCTTATATTTCCTTTTGATACAATGAGATTATCAGAAGTCGTGTTTTCATATTATATGTTCCTGTTCCTAAGTTTCCGAAAGTGCTCATCCATAAGAGGGAGGTGATTTCATGCCGAATAATCTGGAAATTATAGAAAGATCTATCCACGATTTTCAGAGAGTGCAGCGACGTATGCTTTTAGCGAAGGAAGAAAATGCAGTAAAAACATACGCTGATCTGAAAGAAGAATATACTTCTTTAAAAGCATTGCTTGGTACTGCAGGTGTGAATCTGACAGAACTTGACAAAATAAAAGAATAACCGTACGATTAAAAAAAAGAGTTCCGTAATTAAAACAACGCGGCCCGTAATTTTGACCGCGTTGTTTTTCTGCTGTTCTTTTTATTCTGTTTTTTCCCTCTCCCTGACGGCATCTGCCCCTGCATACTTCTCCCTTATTGCATCCCAATGCAGAAAAATATCTTCATCCCGCGCAAGACCATTTTCCGCTTTCACCTTCTGCACAAACGAATATAGGGGCATCCCGCTGTTTTGAACCGCTTCCGCATATATTCTTTTAAGCTTTTCCACGGCAATTCAAACAAACGGTCAAAGTCTGCTATCAGCCCTGAAATCATTGCGTCGGAAAAATCATATGGATCCATATATCCGGTAATGGTTCTATATAAGCGTTTTAACTGCTCAAACTTTTTCATACAGGATCACCCCATCCCTCTGGATCTCATCGAGAAGATCGCGTGAAACCGCGCCTCCGTTCAGATCCACGATATCAAACATCAGCAGTGATTCGATCTCCTCCACAAAATCCAGAATATGATAATACTGCTTCGTATCCCCGGCATACAACGCCAGGTCAATATCGCTCCGTTCCCCGTTTGTACCTCTCGCGCGTGAGCCAAATAATATGATCTGGCTGAGATTTTGTCATTTTATCATTTATCCCGGATTCTGGCAAGTGTTCGTTTTGGCTTTTGGTTTGGCATCCCTCACTCCATTACTGTTCACACCCCGGCCGGGCAGATCAGGCTATACTAAAAATTCCGGATGCGAGGCCCCCCTTTCTGGTTGGCGTCCCCACATCCGGATATTTTTCAGCAGTTTCTTTACTTCAGTCATATATTCTCTTTCAAAAAGTCCAGCACGATTCCAAGAACCGTATCATTGTCAAACCCAAGGCATCCATGGTTTGCATCATCAATTTTATAGAATGTAACATCCTTCCCCATTTTCTTCATATAGTTATAAAGCTGGCAGCTCTGATTAAACGGCACAAGCATATCGCGGCCGCCGTGAATGATCAGGAGCGGCGGCACAGGCTTATCCTCCGACAGATAATTCATGGGGATCGTCGCATCGGCAAGCTCCGGATTTTCCAGCACATGCTTATGTCCGATCTCAAATCCTTCCGGACTGTCCGGGTCATAATGATTCTGGGAACTGTCATAATAATTCATCAGCGAAAATACAGTCGGCCCATACACGTCAATAATGCAGTTCACCTTTGCGGAATACTCGCCGTACAGCTCGGTATCCGGCGCATCGTCCCCGGTAAAGCCCGCCATCAGAGCGGTATGCCCGCCGGAAGAATCACCGCAGACTGCCATATGGTCCGTATCGATATGGTACTCTTCCGCATGCTTCCTCAGATAACGGATTGCTGTCTTGGCATCCTGCATCTGTGCCGGGAACGGAGCCGTCTCAGACGGACGATACTCTATGATCGCCACCATGTAGCCGTGCTCTGCCATCCGAATGTGGCGGGAAATGTTATTCCACAGCCACTGCTCATGAAACGCGGACCCCTGAATATATGCAATGCAGGGCCATTTACGCAGAGTCCGTTCTTCCTCTTCGGGCGCGCCGAAATGCACCCTTGGCTCTAAAATATGCATTCGGAGCTTACGCCCATCCCGCTCAGCATATATCACATCCTGATGTATATCTACATAATATCCCCACTCGTCCTTCAGCCCTGTAAGAACGGCGCAGCCCTCCGGCACTTCATCTGTATGCGGAAATTCCGCGGGAATCGGAGTCAGGATCGGCTCTAAAAGTTTTCTTTTTTCCATAATTGTTTTTGGATCAAACACGCTCATAGCCTCCTATAATTTTTTGTATTGCACAATTTCCTGATAATACTTTTTGCTTCCGCACTATGCGATTTCCTGATAATGCTTATAGTTTTTGAAATGATTGAACGCAATCAAAACCAAAGCAATACCGATCCAGGCACATCCATAGAAGAATGCCTGATGCTGTGTAATTCCGCCGACCATATTTCCGACAAAGGCAAGGACGTAAGCAAAGATAAACGCGCCGAAGGAATTACCAAAAAATCCCAGTGATGTAGCCAGTGCGGAATTGCTCTCATCCGTCCCGTCATTTACAAGGAAGTTGATATAAGGCATCCACCAGCAGAAGCCGACTTTGCATATCGTAACTCCAATATACCACATCGTCGTAGAAGATGTAAGTCCAACAACGGCAAAGCCAATGATATTCATCACAAGGGATAACCAGCCGATATTATTTCCAATCTTACCTTTCATAAAGCCGAAGAAAAAACCTCCGATCAATGAGGCAATGCCGCCCCAGCTTGCGATTGCCGCCGCCTGTACCGTTGTGATCGTTCCTGTCTCAACCGCGGCCAGAGACAAGCTGTTATCAAAGGCACCGTACCCCAGTCCATAGATCAGCTGAGCCACAAATCCTATGTAGCATGCGGCCGGAAGTGCTTTTTTTACAACCTGATCCGCAGTATTCTGAGCCGCCGGTTTCTTTTCCTCACGTCCGATCTGATTTACAAAAGCCGGCATACCGAATAATACCAGCAGGAAGATCGCAGCAGCATACAGATATGCACAATACGCATAGTGCCAGTCATATACCATGATGCCGGCCATTGTATAGGAAAACAGCGATGCTCCAAGGCCAACGCAGGAAGACTGAACTCCCATCATTGTATTTGCCACCTTTCCTTCAAAGCAGTCCACGATCAGAGATGCCGACAACGGCTGGATCAGACCGACGCCCAGGCCCGCCAGAACGCGTACTGCAATTTTTCCGACCAGAGAAGGAATAAACATCGGAGAAAACGCGCCGATGAAACAAAGCGCGATTCCGACCACGGAAACCGAAGCCAGCAGCAACGACAGGGAAAGGACCGCCGCCTGAAAAATGCGGAATTTAATACCTGTAGGATAGTTACCTTCCCATACAGGCTCTGATTGCCTTGACAGCGCTCTTTGTGTTTGTGTCGCTCATAGTGATTCCGGTTGCTTCATCGCTGCTGCAACGGCAATGGACGGCCTGAATACCAACTCTTATGCGCATCCTCCCGACCAATCAGCGTGGTGATTGGTCGGGGTGTGACATGTAACCAAAATAATCCTCTCTCGGAGAAAAAAACGCTCGTTTTTACGTCTGCTATATCAGCAGGGCTCATGCAAAAAACGAATGGAGGGCAGGAGACGGTGGAAGATCCATGGACTGGAACACGATAAGACTTCGGGATGTGATGAATAATCAGGTTGGATGCTCCTTGGAGCATTCAACCGCACAGCTAGTATAACATTGCATTAATTTTGAAGTAATAAGCGCTTGATGTCCATGTCAGGCACATTATTCACCATTATATACGCAATGCTGTACTAGAATAATTTCGTATACTCTGTCTGTGTATCCGCAATATGATAGACGTATACAATCTCTCCGATCTGACGGTATACAGAAGCAAATCTTTGCCATATGACCATACGGTAGCCCTTCTGATTCAGCCATTGATCCGGCGTCTGGGAACCGGAATCCGGAAATGCCTTTAGCCGTTCGATGCTATCTAAAATATGGTCTGTAACTTTCATAGCAGATTCCACGCCAAATTGAAGCAAGTAATAGTCTTCAATCTTTTTCAAATCCTCCCATGCAGTGGGAAGGATCTCCACCTTATACTGTTTCTGCACGTTCCCTCAGTTCCTTTCTTGCTTCAGAGATGCTTCTTGTCTTTGCTCCGCTTAGCCGCTCTTCTTCTGCCTGCATGATCTTTGCGCGAAGCTCTAATGCCTGTTCTCTTTTTTCAAAGGCATCAATATTCATAAACACACCATCGCCCTCCCCATTTTTGGTGATATAAATCGGTTCGCTGGTCTCTCTCGCAAGGTTAGAAATAGAAGCATAATCATTACGAAGTGCTGCTGAAGCCTTGATAATCATTTTTTTCACTCCTTTATATCATTTTGTTGATATAATTATACTTTCTTTTTTGTATATCATCAAGACTTTTTATAAAAATATTCCAACTGTACGGTCGGATGCTCTAAAGAGCCTCCAACCTGCTCATCCATTCGCAAAAACTGTGCTTACGCACTCTAACGTCTGCTAACGCAGCCGCTTTGTTACATGTCACACACTGACCAATCACTACGCTGATTGGTCAGGAGGATGCACATAAAAGCTGGGACTCAGGCTGTCCATTGCCGTAGGCAATTTTAAATGACGGCCTGAGTTACAGGGCACGCCTGGTCAAGGTGTGACCTGTAA
The DNA here is from genome assembly GCF_056796775.1 of Schaedlerella sp. Taxonomy (NCBI): domain Bacteria; kingdom Bacillati; phylum Bacillota; class Clostridia; order Lachnospirales; family Lachnospiraceae; genus Schaedlerella; species Schaedlerella sp. The sequence goes on along the minus strand of NZ_JBQIKP010000010.1, from coordinate 19,434 downwards.
CGCCGCATTTTTGCTCATTTATGAGTAGTCAAAATGCGTCTTGCCCTGCATCCGCCAGCATGTTATACTAAGAGGCAGAAAATCTGCCTGAGCACTCCGGAACAGCAGGGGGCTTTCACGGTCTGCCGTTCCAGAAAATTGTCTATGAAAGCTTCGGAAAGCGGCGCAGCCTATGGGAAACTATGTGAATACCGGAAATGCGGGTTTTGCCGCAGCGATCCGGGATACGTATGTAGATAAAGCCGAGTTGATCGCATTTATCAACAGCACATTAGGGACGAAACATTTGTCCGCGCAGTGACAGTCGGTTCTTCTGATCGAATTGAAATGGAGTAAAACAGAAAATGGGAAGGAACATTTTTGAGAAATGAATGTGAAGATAGAAATAGAAGCCTACAGGGAAGAGCATCTTCCCGAAATGATTCGGATATGGAATGAAGTTGTGGAGGAGGGAATCGCGTTTCCCCAAGAGGAGCTTTTGGATGCCCGGACCGGGAAGGAATTTTTTGAGCAGCAGACATACAATGCCGCCGCGGTAAATGCGGATACCGGAGAGGTCTGCGGCCTGTATATCCTGCACCCCAATAATGTCGGGCGGTGCGGCCACATCTGCAACGCCAGCTATGCTGTCAGTTCGCGATGCCGTGGGCAGCATATCGGTAAAGCTCTGGTTTCCGACTGTCTCATCCAGGGGCGGAGGCTCGGGTTTACGATCCTGCAGTTCAATGCGGTGGTCGCGTCAAATGTCCACGCAAGACATCTCTATGAACGGCTTGGTTTTATCCAGCTCGGAACGATTCCGAAAGGGTTTCGGATGAAGGACGGGCATTATGAGGATATCTGCCCTTATTATCATACCTTGTGAAGCGGCCGAATGGCCATAATGGGATGCCCTTGGGGATACCTTATGGAACGGCCGAATGGCCATAATGTAATGCCCTTGGGGATACCTTATGAAACGGCCGGATGGCCATAATGGGATGCCGTCGAGGCTTTTTGAGCTGCGCCGCCGGAGAAACAGGCAAGTCAAGATGTGTCAGTTCATTTCCACAACTGCTTGCCCTTCTGAGTCGTTCTTCTCCCCTACGCCTTCCTCCGATTCAGCATTTCCTCGATTGCATACGCCACCCCGTACTCTTCATTGGATTTTGTCACATACTTGGCAGCCTTGATGATCTCCGGCTCGGAATTACCCATGGCTACTGTCGCGCCGAAGTCCATGGAAAGCATGGAATAGTCGTTCATGCTGTCGCCGAATGTCATCACCTCATCCATGGTATATCCCAGGGATTCGATATAGCTTTTCAGCACCGGGCCTTTCTGGGCGCGGGCATCGGTGATCTCCAAATTGTTGATAAAGGAAGAGGCTACGGCAAGCCTTTTGTCCTTTTGCAGCCGCCTGTCAAGCTCCCCGAGCACCTCCGTGTCACAGCAGAAAACAAAGATTTTATATACGTTGATCTCCTTCTCCTTTAGCGTCTGAAAGTCAGGAATGATGCGGGTGCTTTCCTTCATGTGCCGGTACATTTCCGTTTCCAGGATTTCTTCCATGGTCAGGTCGGAAAAGAATACCTGGAGGTTTTTGCGCAGGTCTTCTTCCAGCGTTTCCGGAGTGCCGATGCTGTAGTCGCATTCCCCGGTCATAAAAATAGTGGATACCGGGTATTGTCTCAGTACGTCATAGATTTCTCCGCACACTCCGGTGTCCATCTGCACCCTGCTTATGATGTTCTGCCGCGGATCTCGCACCTCCGCGCCGCTCCCCACGATATAATCACAGACCAGACCCGTACCGTCCAGTTCCTGCAGGACTCCGTTCATGTCACGGCCGGTCGCCACCATGAAACGTACCCCTGCATCGCATGCCCGGCGGATCGCCTGTACGGTCCGCGGCGCAAGCTTGTGGTCGTCCCCTAAAAGTGTACCGTCCATATCACTTGCTATTACTTTTATCATATCGATTCGCTCCTTTATTTTCTTTGGCAGATATTTTTCCTGGGTCTGTCTGGCAATTCCTTCGGCACATGGATCTGTACCCCAAATACGATCCGGACAAGCCAGAGCATAAACAGCAGTACAACAATCGGAATCAAGCAGGATGTCACCATCATCACAGCAATCGCTTCAATAAAATGATTTAAAAGCGATTCCCCTTTTTGCATCAATCCCGATACTCCGCCTTTGATTTTGGACACAAGCTTATCCAAAACATTCCCCTCTGAATCTGTGCTATCATTTATTTCAGCCGTTAGATCCTGTGCCTCATCTAAGGTCGTTTCCATTGACGTTTCGTATGTTTCTTCTATCATCTCAGAGACTTTTATACTCAGTGGAATCATCGTAAATATGACAAGCCCGAAGACCGCAATTTTTGCTGCCAACACTTTTAAAAATGTCCTGTTCAGACAAATTCCTGCCGCAAATAAGACGCACGCTGCCGGAATCAATATAAAAAAGGCTGCATATCCTGTAAGTGTAACCAGATATTTTTCCAGAAAGATCACCATCAGAATGGTCAAAAAATATGAGGCCAGATCTGCCAGTTTATTCGCCACGGGTGTGGTCGAATCACCTGGAATTGCCGCGATCGCTGTTGCCGCTCCAGCTGAGGCTGCTGTCAATTTTAAGACATCCGCCCTTTTCTCATCTAATGCAGCGATTGTTTTTTTATGATTTTCCGGGGCGCTTGCCGCCTTTGAAAGAATCATCATGGAAAAAAGCATGATCACTAACGCCATTCCCACCAGCGCTAACTTTTTTACATGATTTTTCTTCAGTACCTCTTTCATTTTATTCTCCTTTCAATCCCCGACTCTCTTCCATCAGCAATTCCCCACAAACACATGCTCCAGATACTTCCTCGCCGTATCTGCAAGGCGGTACACCCGTCCCGTCTCCGTGGCGTCCCGGTCTGCCATCTGATACCGGGGGAAAAACCGGGTCACGTGGAGCGGGATGTCCTTTCCCAGGGAGGCGATCCACCGCGCTTCCTCCTCCATTTCCTCCGTCCCGTCGTTCATCCCCGGCACGATCAGCGTGGTCAGCTCCACATGACAGTCTGCCGCCGCGCGGGTGATAAATTCCTTCACTGTCTTCAAATCCCCGCCCAGCTTCCGGTAGGTCTCCTCCCGGAAGGCTTTCAGGTCAATGTTCATGGCGTCGATGAGGGGAAGCAATTCTTCCAGCACCTCCCAAGATGCCGTGCCGTTAGTGACCAGCACATTGTCCATGCCCAGCTCCTTGATGAGCCGGGCCGAGTCGCGCACATATTCCCAGCCGACCAGAGGCTCATTGTAGGTAAACGCCGCCCCAATATTTCCAATCGCTTTATATTCTTCCGCTTTTTGCGCCAAGGCCTCCGGGAAAATGGATACCGCCCCGGCCTCTTCCGGTCCGGCCATGGAGATCTCATGGTTCTGGCAGAAGGAGCAACGCAAATTGCAGCCGTAGCTCCCCACAGACAGGATCAGGCTGCCCGGCCGGTACCTGTGCAGCGGCTTTTTCTCAATGGGGTCCAGCGCCAGGGAAGTCACCTGGCCGTAATTGCCGCAGATGATCCGGCCATTTTCATTTTTCCGCGCCCTGCACAGCCCTGTCTGTCCCGGCTCCAGACTACAGTGATGGATGCATGCCTGACATGTCTCTTTCATAATGTCCTCCCTGTTATCTATGTTCACGGCCGATAAAATCTACCATGAGTACCGTACCAGCCGCAGACGCAAAACGGCAGGATTCCTCCCGCGGCTGTTCTGAATCATTCCATTTTTAATAGTGCCGTACCACCTCAAACCGTTCCAGCTCCGCTTCTTCCTGCTCTCCGATCCCGGCCTTCTGCTTCGCGATGGCGATCTGCTCCTCCACCGTATCCACGCCTTCCAGGTTGGGAAGCAGCAGCCCCCTTCGATAGCCCTTTGTCACCACCACGCCGTACCGCTTCACATCCAGCTTGTCCGGGGAATCAATTTTTTCCGTATCCCCCAGCACATCCACGGTGATGGTCAACTTGTCCAGTTCCTCCGGCTCTATGGGCGAAAAACGCGGATCGCGGGAAGCCGCGCTGATTCCGTTTTCTATGATCTCCTGCGCAATGGACGGGCAGACTGCCTGGATCGTGCCGATGCATCCCCGGAGCCTTCCTTCCTTTTTAATGGAAACGAATACGCCTGCCCTGCGGTTCTGCATTTCCCCGGGAAGTCCCTCCGGCATCCGGAGCTTCTTTCCGGTACGGACATATTCCTCCACAGTGTTCCGGGCAAGCTGCACATATGCGTCCTCCCGCTGCCGCTGCTTCAAGATCCGGTTCCTCTCCTTCTCCTCATACTGATCTTTCAGATTCCGATTCAGGTCCCTTCCTTTGATCTCATAAATACAAATGCCGTAGCCCACGCCAAAGGGCCCTTCATAGGAAAGACGCCTGGCTTCCACCTCCGTCCGGTCCAGCGCCCCGGCCATGATGGTAAAGGAACGGTGCCCGCACTCCCCTGCCTTTTCGCAGAAATCCTCGGAAAATTCCAGCAGTTCCCCGAAATTGCCTCTTTCCATGACCTGCATGACGCGGCTGTCATACTCCGGGCCCTCCTTCTGGTAGCCGTAAGGGCCGTCTGATTTCAGCCTGTGAGACAAATCCCCGCTGGCAATGATCACGATCCTCCGGTCCAGTACCTCCGCAGTCTCCCGGATGCGTCTGCCCAGCTCGTAATGCACGGTCAGCGGGAGCCCGGAGAGGCCCACTCTCACCAGTTGATAGTCTTTCCAATATTGATTTACAAAATACAGTGGCACCATGGTTCCGTGGTCCAGCCGCCGGTCCCGCTCCCCGGCGGTTCCCGCGGGAAGGTCACCGGCATCCGCCAGCTTGCACAGATTGTCCACAAATTCCGTATCATAACGGACCTCGAACCGCACCTGCCCCGCGCTGAACTGGCTGAAATCTCCCTTCGCGCCATTTCCCGGGGAAATGTGGAAATAGTCTGCGTACATGACCTGGTGGGGCGAAAGCAGAACGATCGTCTCCGGCTTTAACTCGCCGATCCTGCGGCCCACTTCGTGATACGCGTCAACGGTATCCCGAATCCCGCGTTCCTCCCCCCTGCCGATCTCCGGTACGATCAGCGGCGGATGGGGCACCATAAAAGCTCCTGTGATCATGATGTTACCTCCTTTTTCGAAAATGAGCGGTTTCCTGTATCTGCTTTAAAGCTTTCGGGACATCCATCCCCTTGAGTTCAATCAAAATCGCCGAACGTTCCTGAGAATGAACCACAAACAAAAAGTCGCACTTATTCAGCTTATCCGGCACTGATGAATCCACCACGATAATTCCCCCATCCATCCTGAAAGAAATAACCTGGTTTTTCATGCTGTTTTCGAGGATATATTTTTTCTTCTTTTCTTCACATTTGATCTCCGAGCGCCTGTCAGCAGATACGATACACCGCTCACTATGGTTGCCGCACTTTTCAGGATGTTTTCCAGATAACACTTCCTCTACACATAGTTCTAACCTATTACAGATCATTTTCCATCTCCATATCCATCAGTTTATCCAATTCCGAATTTGTAATCGCAGAAACTTCATCAATATAATCCGTATAAATCATATGGCTCTCGGTGTCAAGCAGAGACTCCACTGATCTTTCAAATTTTCCCACTTTATATGCCGCAAATGTATCATAAGAAATTCTCAGGTTTTTGGGAATCACATCCTTTTCATTTTTAGTATGCGCTCTTTCTACTTTTCCCGAATACAACAAAATGTTAATCGAGGTAAGAACATATGGACTGTGGGTTGTAATAATCACTCTGCTTCCGGTCACATTTGACATCAGAGAAATAAGGCTGACCATATCTTTTTGCGCAATAGGGAACAGATGTGCTTCCGGTTCTTCTATTATAAAATATGCATCTCTTTTTTCCAAAATAATAGAAAATGCGAGCATTAATATCCACAAGGCTTCCTGCTGCCCCGAAGAACCATACATCAGCTTTACCCAATGAGAATCATCAAAATAAATCTTTTCTCCATCACTTTCACTGGTATAATCTGCTTTTAAAATCCTTTTTATCAAACGATATGCATGGTCTAATGCATTATTATTAATCTGCCCTTTGACTGTTTTTGTATAAACCTTCACCATCTCCGGAATTTTACTTCCGAATTTACTCCTTGTAGTTCTGATCAGCCTGATAAACTCCTGCATGGTCAGATCCATCTCATCCACCGATACATCCTGAAGCTGTTCCGACATAGTTGCAAGCAGGCTTCTTCCGGCAGGCACGTATATGATTTCTGATTTATTTCCAAACAGCGAAGACAGCACTACATTTAAGTGCTGCTTCATGACACCCATGGCTGTAATATTGTCCATGATCGTGCTCACCTCATAGTCGAGTTTGTTCAGAAACATGTCTGCTGCTTCATTTATCAGAGCATAAATTTCATTTCGAAGATCCGTGTCAAAAAAGAACCGTACATACCCGTCCTCATTCAAAAATATACGTATACTTTTTTCCTGAAAAATGTAACGAATCTCAAATCGCTGCATATGCTTTGTAGTTCCAAAGCAGCCCATAAATTGCTTTGTCATTTTTTTCAAGTAATTATTGAAATATTCGTTCTTATGGTTTTCTGTGAACTGCTCAGAGCTCATCAGGAAATCCAGAGTATAATCTCTGATCTTCTGGCAAAAGTAAACGACTCTGCAGATTGTACTTTTTCCTGACGCCTGTGCCCCTATAAAAATCTGGAATTTATCATTCAAGTCTATTCTGGCTTCATCAATCGGTCCGAAATTCCGTATCAAAATCTCATTTTTGCCCATAAATCCCACGTTCCTTCCCGAGTAAAATTCTTAATGCAATGAATCGTTCATCCTGATTATCCCATTTTGCTCTTTTTATTCCCCATCCAATTTATTATTCTATTCCGAACAATTATCATCATTATACATTTTTGGGGGCTTCATTTCAACCACATTCCGGAGCTTTTCCCATCGCAAACGGAAGAATAGTTACATGTCACACACTGACCAATCACTACGCTGATTGGTCAGGAGGATGCACATAAAAGCTGGGATTCAGGCCGTCCATTGCCGCAGGCAATTTAAAATGACGGCCTGAGTTACAGGGCACGCCTGGTCAAGGTGTGACCTGTAACGAAGAATACGTTATTATGAGCACCCGGTCAGGGTGTAAGCAGTAACAAGAGGACAGAAAAGGTGAGGAGCCAGGAGGCTCCTCACCTTTTCTGTCTATTGCTTTTTATCCTTCCTCTCCATTCCCCGTCAGCACAAACACCTCATGGGCCAGCACCGGGAATGCCGCCAGGATCAGCAGCACGGCCCATTCCTGCCACCCAAGGACCGCCGTCCCGAACATCCCCACCAGATAAGGGATCTCCGTGACCGCCATCTGCAGCAGGACTCCCAGCACAAAGGCCGCGGCCAGCACCGGATTAAAGGTTCGTTTTCCGGAAAATACGGAGGTCCGCACATCCCGCATACCGAGGGCGTGGAAGAGCTGCGACATGCCCAGCACGGTAAACGCGTAGGTCTGGGCCCGCGCCAGCGCCGCTTCGTTCTGCAGCACCGCCGCAATGTTGGACAAATTGAAGGCTTTCCCACTCTCCGCCAGCACATCCCACGGAATCTTTAAAAACGCGGTCAGGCTGATGGCCGCGATCAGCAGTCCGTAAAAGACCGTACATGCCAGCCCGCCGTTTGCGAACATCCCCTCCTTTGCGCTCCGGGGCGGCTCCCGCATCAATGCCTCCTTGTCATTTTCATCCACCCCCAGGGCCAGAGCCGGCAGGGAGTCTGTGATCAGGTTGATCCAGAGGATATGGCTGGCCTTCAGCGGAGCGGCAAGGCCCAGCAGCACCGCCGTAAACATGGTGATGATCTCCCCAAAATTGGAGGAAAGCAGGAACAGCACGGTTTTTTTGATATTTTGAAAAATACTCCTCCCTTCTTCAATGGCCTTTTCAATGGTGGCAAAATTGTCGTCCGTCAAGATCATGTCGGAGGCATTTTTTGCCACGTCTGTTCCTGACAATCCCATGGAGATGCCGATATCCGCGGTGCGCAGCGACGGCGCGTCATTGACTCCGTCCCCGGTCATGGCAACGATATTGCCGCACTCCTTTAGCAGCTTCACGATCCGTACCTTATGCTCCGGGGAAACTCTGGCAAATACATTGGTTTCTTTTAAACGCACCCGCAGGTTGTGATCCGACAGATTGTCCAGCTCCGCGCCTGTCAGGCACTGGTCAGGCTTCCTGGCGATCCCCAGTTCCTTTGCAATGGCAAATGCGGTATCTGCATGGTCACCGGTGATCATGATGGTACGCACCGAGGCTTTGCTGAACTTCGCGACCGCATTCCTGGCCTCCGGACGGATAGGGTCCTTCATCCCTGCCAGGCCGAGAAATACCAGGTCCCGCTCTTTGAGCAGCGCTTCCGAATCCCCTGTTCCCTCCTTCATGGCCAGCGCCAGGACACGCAGCGCCTGGGATGACATTTCCGCCAGGGCGGCCTGGATCCTCCGGCGCTTGAGATCCCCAAGGGGCTGGATCCTGCCGCCCAGATAGATTTTTGTGCAGCGTTTCAGCACCACATCGGGCGCTCCTTTTGTAAAAGCGATCAGGCCGCGGCATTGGTGCACCGTAGTCATCATCTTTCTTGTAGAGTCAAATGCCTGTTCCGACACCCTCGGATACCGGGCTTCCGTCTGTGCCTTCCGGACTCCGCAGTTGGACGACATGACCGCCAACGCAATCTCTGTAGGGTCACCCACCGCCCTGCCGCTCTCAGGAATGACCGCGTCGTTGCACAGCGCAAAGCCCTGCAAAAACAGCTCCGGGATCTCCGCCTGCTCCCGGATATTGCTTGTGGAAATGGGAATCACCTGCTCGTTGACGTAGCACCGGGTCACAGTCATTTTGTTCTGGGTCAGCGTGCCGGTCTTGTCGGAGCAGACCACATTGACCGCTCCCAAAGTCTCTACGGATGGCAGCTTTCTCACGATGGTATTCACCTTCACCATCCGGGACACGCTCATGGCCAGCACAATGGTCACCACCGCAGGCAGGCCCTCAGGCACAGCCGCCACTGCAAGGGAGATCGCCGTAATGAGCATTTCCAGAATGTCGCGTTTCTGCAGCACCGCGATACCGAACAGCAAAACGCAGAGCAGGACAGACACGATACTCAAAAATTTTCCCAGCTCCGCAAGCTTCCTTTGGAGCGGTGTAAATTCCTTTGGAACCGTTTTTATGATAGAAGCAATCTTTCCGATCTCCGTCTGCATCCCTCTGGCGATCACGATGCCTTCGCCCCGGCCGCCGGCAACCATGGTGGACATGAACGCTTCGTTTTTCCGCTCCCCGATCTGCAGCTCCCCGGCTGCCAAAAATTCCGCGTCCTTCTCAACCGGAAGGGATTCCCCGGTAAGGGCGGACTCCTCGATCTTGAGATTCCAGGTTTTGACCAGACGCAGGTCGGCGGGGACCTGCATTCCTGCCTCTAACAGCACGATATCTCCGGGTGCCAACTCCGCGGCAGCGATCTTGCGGATCTCACCGCCCCGGCGGACGTGCGCTTCCGGGCTTGTCAGCTTTTTCAGCGAATCAAGGGCTTTCTGGGCCTTTCCCTCCTGGATCACCCCCACCGACGCATTGAGCACGATGACTACTCCGATGATGACTGTGTCACTATATTCTTTTAATAGAAACGATACGAATGCCGCCACCAGCAGCACACAGATCAACGGGTCATTCAGCTGCTCCAGAAATGTCTCCGGGACACTTTTTTTCCGCTCCCCTTCCAGTTCATTTCTCCCGTCGGCGGACAGCCGGGTGACCGCTTCCGCCCAGGACAGTCCCTGTTCAGGATCCGTATGGAACTGTCCGGTTACCTCCTCTATGGATTTCTCTTCGTACAAAAAAATCCCCCCTTTCGTGTCTTGTCCCCCGAAGCGCAGCATGTAAAAAAGCGGATCCGGAGATTACAGCGCCCTGGCGCATGTCCTAATTTATGGTATGCGCCAGGGCGGGGGGATATTACTATTTATTCCACTTCATTCCCCGTGCTCTCCCCTTTGGCAAATGCAGCCGCGTTTTTTAAAGTTGTCTCGCTAATAGCGCCCAGCGCCTCCTCCGTAAAGAATCCCTGATGAGAGGTGATCAGCACATTCGGAAACGACAGGAGGCGGGATGTGATCGAACTTTCCAAGATTTCATCGGAACGGTCCTCATACACATTCCGTTTTTCCTCCTCGTACACGTCCAGACCCACCGCAAAAAATTTTCTGGCCCGAATGCCTTCGATCAGGTCCTCGGTCTTGACCAGGCCGCCCCGGGATGTGTTGACCAGCACCACGCCATCCTTCATTTTCTGAATCGTTTCCCGGCAGATCAGATGGTACGTCTCTTCCGTCAGAGGACAGTGCAGAGAAACCAGGTCGCTCCTGCCGAGCAGCTCATCCATGGCCACATACTGAACGAAATCCAGCTCCGGATTCTGATACTTGTCATAAGCAAGCACCTCCATGCCGAATCCATGGCAGATCCTTGCCATCGCCGCCCCAATCTTTCCGGTCCCCACGATTCCCGCGGTCTTTCTGTAAAAGTTGAATCCCAGCATGCCCCCCAGGCTGAAATCATTTTCCCGGACGCGCACATATGCCTTGTGGATCCGCCGGTTTGCCGCCAGCGCCAGAGCCATGGCATGCTCCGCCACCGCCTCCGGGGAATAGCCGGGCACCCGCATGACCTTGATCCCGAACGCCTTTGCCTTTCCGATATCCACGTGGTTGAAGCCGGCGCTGCGGAGCAGGATCAGGCGTACCCGGCACTCGTGGAGCAATTCTACAGTTTCTGTTCCTACATCACAGTTTACAAAGGCACAGACCGCGTCATAGCCGTTTGCCAGCCTTGCCGTGGCCGGGGTCAGCTCGGATTTCAGATAATCAATCTCGATATCCGGATAAAGGCACCGCTTTTCCTCAAAAGAATCCCTGTCGTAGCTTTTTGTATCATAGAATAAAATTTTCATCGCTGTTCTACCATCCTTGTCTCATCATGTTGATTTCCGCGAAGCAGAGAGGCAAGCGGACATGTCTGCATGTACATTCGCCGGCTGACGCGGTTTTTCAAGATCTAGTGTGTCCATTTTCCGGCAATTCTTCCCTGAAAGAATATTCTTTTGTGATTTTCTTATACTAATTTTGACAACGAGGTAAGCATGATGACCAAAAATGAAGAACTACCGATCGGATTTACGATGGAGCCGGCCCAGCATACGGAATTTCCCTGTTGATTTGGCACGAAAACTGTATTATAATGTCAGAGGCTTTTGAGAGTATACGACTGTACTGCAGCTCGGAATCGGTAGGAAAAGGGAATGAATCAGCAGGGAATTTTTCAGAAACGGATCTTTATGACAACCGTCGGCGTCATTTTATGCGCCATCGCCGTTGGATTTTTCAAATGCTCACAGTTCGGTGTGGATCCGTTCCAGTGTTTTGCACAGGGAATCTGGGGGCGTTTTTTTCAAACAGGGCTTTCGTATGGAAGCTACTACATCATACTGAGCGGAATCATGCTGGTGCTGGATCTTTTTATCGCCAGAAGCTCTATGGGCGCGGCCACCCTGGTCAATATGTTTCTGACGGGGTATGTGGTTGATTTTGCCTGCATGGTCATAAGCCGTTTCTTTCCGAATCCTGATCTGCCGGCGCGGATCATTTTTCTTGCTGTCGGAGTCCTGGTGATGTGCTTCGCCTCTTCCTTATACATGACTTCCAATCTGGGCGTTTCCGTGTATGACGCAATCCCTATTGTCATTGCGGAAAAGCGGAAGCTTCCTTTCAAATTCGTACGGATCGGCTGCGACCTGTTCTGTGTCATCATCGGAACAGTTACAGGCCTGCTGCCGGGTATCGGCACGCTCATCACAGCATTTTTTATGGGGCCCCTGATCGTGTTCTTTAACCACAGTTTTTCAGAGCCTTTCCTCTTTGGGAAGAAAACGGAATTTACTTCTGATGAATGATCTAAACGCAAAAAGGCAGTACGCCATGTATTGGAAACGTACTGCCTTTCTGTATGTTCCTGTGCCGCAGTCAGTATTGTTTATCTGCCAGGTCAAGACCATAGTCTTTCAAGCTGCCGTTTATCGCGTCAGCAAGCCATCCAGAGACGGGTTGTTCTTGCTCCTCAAACGGCAGCCATACTTGTTTCCTCGTTTATACGTGCCGCGCCGCTTCTGCGGGCCGCTTCCGCAACCGCCTGTGCCACCGCATCCCTTACGCGCGGATCAAATGCCGCGGGCAGGATATAATCTGCGGACAGCTCCGCGTCGCTCACCAGACCCGCGATCGCGTGAGCTGCAGCCGCCTTCATTTCATCGTTGATGTCCGCGGCTCGGACATCCAAGGCCCCGCGGAACATTCCTGGGAAGCACAATACATTGTTGACCTGGTTCGGATAATCTGACCGTCCGGTAGACACTACGGCTGCGCCTGCTGCTTTTGCTTCTTCCGGAAATATCTCCGGAGTCGGATTGGCGCAGGCAAAGATGACGGGATCCTCTGCCATAGACCGGACCATATCGGCGGTCAATGTCTCCGGGGCAGATACCCCGATAAATACGTCCGCTTTTCGGATCACATCCGACAGGCTTCCTTTTTCGCAGGCGTGATTGGTAATCTCCGCCATTTCCTTTTTGATCGGATTTAGCCCTTCCCGGCCACGGTAGATTGCCCCCTGCCGGTCTGTCATGATCACATTTTTCAGCCCCATGGAAATGAGCAGGCGGATAATGGCAATACCTGCCGCCCCGGCGCCGGAGGTCACAATCTTTACTTCGTCCAGCCTTTTGCCAACCAGCTTGAGCGCATTGATGAGTCCCGCCAGCGTAATGACTGCGGTTCCATGCTGATCGTCATGAAAAATCGGAATATCACAGCATTCTTTGAGGCGTTTTTCAATTTCAAAGCATCTGGGCGCGGAAATGTCTTCCAGATTGATCCCGCCAAAGCTGCCGGCCAGGAGACGGACGGTCTCTACAATAGCATCCGTCTCTTTACTGCGGATACACAAGGGAATCGCGTCCACGCCGCCGAATTCCTTGAACAAGACGCATTTTCCTTCCATGACCGGCATCCCCGCCTCCGGACCGATGTCCCCCAGCCCCAGGACTGCGGTGCCGTCCGTAACAACCGCAACTGTATTCCAGCGCCGGGTCAGTTCATAGCTTTTATCAGGATCCTTCTGAATCTCCAGGCAGGGCTTTGCAACGCCGGGCGTATACGCAAGACTCAGCGCCTCTTTGGAATCCACCCTTGCGCGGGAAGCAATCTCTATCTTTCCCTTCAGGTCATAGTGCATTTGTAATGATTCCAATGAATAATCCTTGTTCATAGCCTTCCTCCTCGTATTTATTTTTACGGCAGTTCAAAACAGCAGACAGAATCGACGGCCTGCTGTTCTGAATCCTTATCTGTATTAGAAATTATGCCTAAAGGTGTCACTTCACCCACATAAGCAAAAAATCAAGACGCGAAGCATCGGCAGACGGCTTTGCCGACTGTTTTTGCGCATGTGAGTGAAATGACTGTGAATAGTAACACTTCATAATGTTCAGGGAAAATTTTTCTTATACTTTTTTACAACTGCGGAACCACTGTCTGCCAGAGTGAGTTACCAATCTTTTGAAACTGTCCTTCCAGGGACATCACAACAACAACGGTCCTTTTTTCTGGATAGGCCAAGCAGAACTGTCCGTAATTTCCGTCAGACCGAAATGAGCCCGGTTCCGGGTTCATCACAAACTGGTATCCATATCCGAAGCCGGAATACAGATTCCCGGGGGTTTTTGAAGCGGAGTTATCTGCCAGATTGGAGGTCGCTTTTTTCATATAGCTCTCCGGAACCAACTGCCGGTCCTTATATCTCCCCATATTCATGATCATGTTCCCGTAATTTGCCATTTCATCGATCGTAACATAAAGTCCGTTGGCCGCGTGGACATGGCCTTTGGGGCACAGGGTCCAGTCCGGGTTGCCGATTTCGAGCGGCTCAAAGAAACGGTTGCGGAGATATTCCAGCAGATTCACACCGGCCCGTTTCTCTATGACACAGCTTAGCATGTACGTGTTGAAGTTGCTGTACAGCCACTGAGTTCCAGGTTCATTTGCAAAAACAGCATTTGTAAAGAAATATCGGATCCAGTCTTTGGTTGTGTAACGCTCCTCCCAATCGCAGAAAAACAGGGAGTTCTCAAGCCCACTGGTCATGGTCAGGAGATGCTCCAGACTTACTTTGGGCAGATTGCTTCCGGGATCCTCCGGCACAGATTCTGGGAATATATCCACAAGCTTTTCGTCCAGACGGATCAGCCCTTCGTCCAATGCGATCCCTGCCGCACATGACACCACGCCTTTGCAGGCAGACCAAGTATTCAGACGCGTCTTTACCGGCATCCGTTTATATTCCGCTGTCCGGGTTCCTTCGCGCCAAATCTGGGCGTACATAACATTTAGATTTTGTTTTAAAGTGTCAATTACAAATTCTGATAGTATATTCTGGTCATTTCTCATCTTGTTTATTCCTCCCATACACTGATTTCCATATTTACTTCAGGACTGCTGCTCCGGAACCAGCCATAGATCATGCATACCACAATCGCCGCCAGGCTGATGACCAGGACCGGAATCGTCAGGCTTAAGCACGAATTCAGGAAAATGCAGACATAGGCCAGAAGGCTCAATGTACAGATTCCATAATATGCCTTGTCCGGTATATGCATCGGAGACTTTGCCCATGCTTCCGGATGACGCTTCGGAAGCTGAAAATATGCGTAAATCTGTAAGAACGCAACGCAGGACGCAAGCAGCATAATATTATTTACCACCTGACTGATCGAAAAATCAAGCATAACCGGCAGAATCCCCATAAGGTAGGTGAAGGTCATCAGCTTCCAATATGCTCCGTACCTGTTGGTAGATGCCCATGACTTCGGAAGCCATCCATCCTTACAGGACTGGGCAACCGGAATGCAGTTGTTCGATATCGTCGAATTGATAGATGACGACAGAGCCAGGATCGGACCGCCCAGCATAAAAATAACGAACAAGGAAGGGTGCAGTATCTTCTGCGCAACCATAGTCAACGGCTGTCCTGCTACCTGATCCAGAGGCAGTACACCGGTTGCTACCAGTGCTACCCCGCCGTAGACGATGACCAATGTCGGGATACAATAGAACAATGCCCTGGGAATATCCAATTTTGCATTTTTAGCCTGCTTTCCATAATTCATGATACAGGAATATCCATTTGTGGAATACACATAAAGCATAATCGCTGCAAAAAAGCCGGAACCGCCTTCTGAAAAAAAGTCGGGCGCAGTAAAATTCATGACCGGATTATTGATCTGTACAACCCCTAAAACAATGAAAAGCCCTAATGCGGCAAAGAGCAGGATCACCATGATCTTCTGTGCTTTTGCCATTACATCCACACCAAACAGATTGATGATAAAGAACAGGCTCAAGGCCGCACATCCAATCCATTTTGCATTCAGTGAAGGCCAGAGTGAGGTTGCGTACATACCGATCGCAACCCCATAGGTGGCCAGGTTAATCGTCTGAGGAAGAAATCCTACGGCATACATGCCGGCCAGCCGCTTTCCGGCCAGGTCACCGATGACGGAGTAAAAACCTCCTCCCAATTTTAGCGTTGAAGTGATCCATGGGATGGGCGCAATCATAAAGAATCCCCACACACAGGCCGCGACATAGGCAAGCCATGCGGACTGCCCGGTCAGCAGAATTGCCGGGCCGATCAGGGTGAGGACGCCGGATCCAATTGCCTGCCCGACACCAATCGTATAGAGGTCAAATCTTCCAAGAAATCCCGTTGTTTTTTGTTCTGATTTGCTGTTGTTCATTCCTTTTCTCCTTCCGGTTCAGATAGAATACCTATGGCATCCCATAATACATTTTTTTAGAAAAACGTTCTAATAGTGAATTTAATTCTTCATTATTGCAATACGAATTATTTAATTCTTTTTCATGTTATCATAAATCCTAAAGATTGTATATTAGCAATAATGCGAAAATTTATGTTATGATTTTTATGCATTTTTTACATTTTTTATTTTTTCGAAGAATTTTTTTCTACTATATGTTGTTGAACAGCGAATCGTATGGTAGAATAGAAAAAAAAGAGGGAGAGCATATGAAGGTAGAACAATTGATCCGCGAA
This sequence comes from Schaedlerella sp., assembly GCF_056796775.1. Lineage (NCBI taxonomy): Bacteria > Bacillati > Bacillota > Clostridia > Lachnospirales > Lachnospiraceae > Schaedlerella > Schaedlerella sp. The sequence goes on along the minus strand of NZ_JBQIKP010000010.1, from coordinate 3,170 downwards.
AAAATAGGCTCCCTATCCGCCGGACAGCGGAAGGCCGCCGAGTATGTGCTGAAAAACCAGGATTTATTCAGCTATTCTACATTGACAAAGTTAAGCAAGGAAATCGCAGTAAGTGAGACAACGATTATTCGGCTGGCGTATTCCCTTGGATTCGAAAGCTTTTCAAGCCTTCAGCAGAAGGTCCGTGAGGAAATTCTTACGGAGCCCCAGCGTCGGGCCGAGGGGGCCATTGCAAACGGAAGCTGTTACCAGAGTGTAATCGCAAAGGAAATGCTCATGCTGGAAAATTGGAAAAACCATCTGGATGAGGAGACATTAGATCATTTTATTACCCTGTTGCTGGAAGCAGACAAAATCCTAGTGATCGGTGCCCGTTCATCCTACAGCGCGTCGTTATGGTTCGGAGCTGTATTGGAGCGGCTGCTTGGAAATGTATATGTTATAAAGGAATTTTACGACTCCAGAACAGAACTGGTATCCGGTGTTACGGAAAAGACCGCTGCTGTCTCCATTACCTTTGCTCGTTATACAAAATGGACGTACCAGTATACGAAAATATTGAAAAAAAGAGGAGCCAAGGTATTAAGCATAGCCGACAGCATCATTTCTCCTATTATTGAGATTTCGGATGAGTCCATAATCGTCGATTCCAACATGGATGAAATGGGATTTAATTCGGTGGTATGTCTATATATTCTTTTTGACGCCATCATTGCAAAAATACAAAAGAAGAATAAAAATAAAATCTCAGAGCGTCTCAAAACGCTGGAGACGGTTTATTCCGATATGGATTTATTTTTTGAATAGGGGGGACAGACATGCAGGAGCTGATGGATTTATTTTTGAAAAAGTCAAAAGAAAAACACTCGAATATTATCTATGCACAGGCTTATAAGAATGGCATCCTGAAAGCGGAGTATAAGCTTTTCCCGATCAAGACCCGATTGAATGTATGGTCGGTCAGCAAACCTTTTGTAGCCATGGCGGCAGGTATTGCGGAAAAGGAAGGCATCATAAAACGGGCGGAATCCATCTATGCGGATTTTCAGCAGTACATCCCGGAAGATGGGAAGTATACTCGGAATATAGAAAAAATCACCGTTGAAAATCTGCTGACTATGAGCAGCGGCTTAAAAGAGCCCTTATTTTTTTGTGACGACCCTCTGCGGTATCAGGTCAAAGATTGGATCCGCTATTATTTTACAGCCGGAGAATTTGTACATGAACCAGGAACCCATTTTTTATACAGCAATTTTAATACCTATATCTTGTCGTGCCTACTTGAAATGCGCACGGGAGAAAATCTGCTGAACTATCTCAGGGACCGCCTGTTTGAGCCAATCGGCATTGGCAATCCGGACTGGACAGTATGTCCCATGGGGCATTGCATGGCAGCAAACGGACTGTATCTGACAATTGATGAGCTGGCTCATTTCGGGCATCTGCTGCTGTATAACGGAGACTATAGCAGGAAACAGGTCGTTCCGTCCTCCTACGTATCGGATGCCTGCAGGAAGCAGATTGATAACCAAGGAAAAGATGAGATCGTTCGCGACTACGAAAGCTATGGTTATGGATATTTTATACGCATGGCGCCCATTCCGGGTGCAGTGCTCTTAGGTGGGAACTATGGGCAATATTGTATGGTTTATCCGAAAGAGAAGGCAGTTCTCTGTGTCATGTCCCTGGATGGAAACGACCACACCAAAATCCGAAATGACCTGGTTGATGCGGCGGCAGAATATTATGGCATCGCAATTTAAATCTGCCTAAAATCTATAGACAGGCTTTACACCCAAAGCTCCCTTTGATATAATAAAATCATCCCTTAAACCATACCTTATGAAACGGCCGGATGGCCACTATGAGATGCCCTTGAGTATGCTTTAATTCAGTAGGAAGGAGCGATGAATAAATGACTGGTAAAGAGGTTGTAAATCTTATAAGGAAGCTAAAAGAAAAAGGCCTGAGCAGTGATGAAATCCTGGAATTGATTGAATATATCGAAACTCACGATCCGAAAGAGCAGGAAAAGTAAATGTGCGGAAAAATATAAAGTGTAAATATTGACATTCCAAAGACTTGTAGTAATATGTCACCACAAAGAAGCGAGGAAGCTGTCCCATCAGCTGCCCCGTTTCTTTCTTATTTTTCGCAGACTGTCCGGAGCCGCGCGCTCCGGCTTCCGCCTACCGCAAAGCAGCCAGCGGGGGAATCCTGAAACGCCACAGCGGATATATCTCAATGGTGATCCAGGAGGGAGAACTGGCCGTGGTCAAGACGCGGACCGTATCGCTTACGACCTGAAAGTTCAGCTGCGTCCCCGCGCTGTCGCACTCATAATTCACCGCACGGCTGGGCTGGATCCCGAAGCGCCCGGCCGTTTCGATAGCGTCAATATTTGCGCCCAGGAATAAAAATTCCCATCCATACCGCTCCTTCTGCCTGCCAAGCATGGAATTAAATCCACCGATGGTGTCCTTCTCCAGCCCGCTCATAGAGCCACTCCTGTCCAGGACAAATACGAGTTCTGTTAAATTCTTTTTCATGATGCTTACCTCCGTGAATTTTTGAAATGTAATAATCCAGATTGGAAAGGCGACGAACGGCAGCCAACAACAAAAACAGCCCACCATACACCGTTTTTTTATATGGTGGACGTTTGCGTTAAAAATTTATAGCCTACTAAAAGTTTGCATTTCGGACAATATAGTGGAAAGTTTTTCAATTCTGTATCTTACCGTATCTATAACCTTGTTTTATTTCCGCAGATTGGGCAAAGCAACCATTCTGTTTTTATAATGTCAAATCCTTTTCTTTCATAAAGCAGATACTTATACTCTTATTTCTTCCTAGATTTTACGCAAATATCGTTTAAACAAAAAGCAAATCCACATAGCAAATAAAACAAATGCGGGCAGCATATAAAGCGGCATATTTTCTAAAATCGCTTTTCCAATCCAAAAAGAGGGTAGCGGAGATAGTACATACTGTATATCTGATTTAATGAAAAACGGGATAACAGCACCAAAAATAGTCAGCGTAGATAACTTCGTTACTGCCATACCCTCTAGTGTAGCGTCTCAATCATTTTTTAATTTATGCTAAATATACGAAAAGCACTTGACTTTTTGCACTAAATATGCTAAAATATATGTAGAATATTTAGC